>ONFH01000077.1 GCA_900317015.1 uncultured Erysipelotrichaceae bacterium
ACATCAAAAATTCCCTACTGACATCAATAATTCCATGTCTACAGAATGTGTAAAAAAGTATTTTTATTTGTCTTGCGGCCTTTTTAATATAGGGCATTTTATGAATGCAAAGGCTAATTAAAGGTGTCTAATTAATTGATTATTAGAAACTTTAATGCAAGGCGGGAAAGGTAAATAATTTGTCTTTTTTATCATAAATAACGACATAAGAATTGTAAAAAAAACAATTTTTTAATTTTGCTCTAATATGCTTGTATGTAGTCTCAAAAAGGCATATTATGATAGTAAGAAATACGTATTATACAACATTTATTAGCTACTTTTTTAATCACCTTATTTGATAAAATACATTTACGATTTCACTCTCTACTCATAAAAATTGCTGACTTATTGTAATAAATTATTCCTGATAAAAGTGCTGATTAATTGCTTTCTTAGAAATTTTAGAGTTTCTTAAAAACTCGATATTTGAAATGCAATAGTCTGCATATTTAATAGTTGATTTTCATAATAAATTTCAGATCATTATAGGTCAAATGAACGTAATGATCATTCCAGCTTCGTTGAGTCTATCATATATTTTTCATTTACCATATTTAACGCTTTAAGAGTATGTAAGCGTGATGGAAGGAATGATTTCTATGAGTCTTGATAATATTACCATCGAATTTTCTCGTGGTGAGTTCCTTTATAACATTAGTGATGATACTTACTGGACGATTATTGATATTGAAGACCGCAATCTGATTTTGATTAAAAGAAATGTAGAAGCATTTACAATCGATGTTATTGGCATTGATGAAATGATTGCTGGAATTAGAAATGAAAAGTGGACCATTGAAAAGTATGATGGCCATATCGTTCCTGATAATATCAGTGAGAAAGCAAAACGTAATCTTGAAAGAAATAAAAAGATTTTTAATGATGTTTATGAAGTTTATGGTCCATCGTTTGTTGATATGGCTAATTACCTTTCAAAGCCTGAGCTTGGTAAAATTGCTCAAAAATATGATGTCAATACGAAAACAGTCAGAAGAGTAACGCTGACTTATCTGCAGAGTGGCTTTGAGGATTACAGTCTTCTTGATAAGAGAAGTCAGAAAAAACGTGAGATTAAAGACGGATCTAAAAAGCGTGGCAGAAAAAATAAGTCAAATGATGGCGGTATCGTCGTTGATGCACAGGTTAAGAAATACTTCGATGAAGCTATTAGAAATTACTATAATTCAGAAGTGACTTTAAAGGATGCTTTTGAGACCATGCTTGGCGATCATTACACTATGAAAACTGAAAATGGTGTTGCTTTAATGCCTTATGATCGTCGTCCTCATTGGGATCAGTTTAAATATTATGTTAAGAATGCTAACAAGGAGAGAATCCAGAAAAATAAAGCTGGAGCTTGTGAATGGAAGAATAATATGAGACCGCTCCGTGGCACGAGCAGAAATGCTGTTGCAGGACCTGGCTATCTCGTAGAATGTGATGAAGAAGAATACCCTGTTTATCTTGTTGATCAGTATAACCGCAATATTGTTGTTGGAAAACCGATCGTCTATTGGGGAATCGATCTTTATTCTGACTTAATCTTAATGTTTCACGTTTCTTTTGAAAACAATTCCTGCTTAGGTGCGACAAATATGATGATGTGCTTAAAGCAGAATAAAAGTGATCTCTTAGCTTCTTATGGCTTGCCACCTGTTACTTCTAATGCTTGGCCGACGGATATTACGCCAGTAATCATTAGATCTGACAGAGGTGCGGAATATCTTAGTAATGAGTTAGACCGTATCTGTAATGAACTTCATATCAGTCATCAGATCACACCACCACGCATGGGGTCTGCAAAAGGTTCTGTTGAACGCATCAATAAAGAATCTGTCAATGAACTTGCTCCTTATTTAAAAGGCCATGGACTGGTAAATGATCAGTATGACGATGATGCTGTAAAAAATGCAATCTTTGATATTGAGCAGTTTACGAAGATGATTTTGACTTTCATCATCAAGCATAATCAGCAGGTGATTACGAGTAAGAATTTTATTTATCCTCCTGAACTTGTCAAAGAGATCTCTGATGGAAGGCTGCTTACAAGAGCTGAATTGTGGTCCTATGGTGAAAAAATATGGGATGCCAAGACCGTTACCATCATTAGACCAGTTCCTTTGGACCTTGATGGTGCCTGATGTCGCTTCAATCTCGAGAAAGGGAATTTATTATCATACATTAATGTACTTTGCTCCTTATGATGAAGAAATTAGAAAACTTCAGATCAAGGCTGGTAATAAGGCAATGAAGATCAATATCCGCTTTGATCCTAGAAGGGTAGGAACGATTTATCTGAATATTGATGGAAAGCTTCATGAGGTGTCTATCGATGAAAATAATCCTATTTTGAGTGATGTTGCAAAGCTTTCAAGACATAAGTTTGATGAATTATATGTGAATACGGATATCATTAACAAAACAAAAGATGAGGTCAATATTCCATTGGATCACTTTGCCAAAGAAATTTATAAGAGTGTGACTGATGAGGCTAAGAACAGTCATCCTGATGAATGTAATACCAAAGAAAATCTTAAGGATCACACTGCTATGGCAAAGGAAGTAAAACGTGAACAGGATGCCATGAAGCAACGCTTCAAGGATGATTCTGACAATTCTGACAATGAAAAATTTGAAAACGATGATTTCTTCAATAATAAAGAAGAAACAGAAGAAGAACGTTTAATGAGACTTGCAAGTATTATGTTTGACGAGGAGGAATAGACAATGGATCATTTAAGATATTCTGAAATCATTGATGGTTCCCAATATACTAAAGCGGAACTTGAAGCAGATATTGTAGATGCAAAATATGTTCATGATTACTCTCAGCCGGGCAACGTTTTAATTGAAGCGTTGTCTCCGGTAAGAGAGGGCTTTGATTTAGTGAATGGCTATGTCAATACAATTGCACTCCCAACAAGCGAGGATCGCAAGCATCCTGAAACAACCGAACGTTTGAAGGAGTATCGTACTATTTTGCCGATGGCAAAGGAAATCGAAAGAGAGGGCATGCGTGCTATTCGCATGTCCTATATTAAAAGACGGCTTGTTCACATTCCTGATGACATGATTCATATTAATAGCGATGAAGAAAACATGACGATCAATGCCATCAGCGATGTTGTGAATAAGTCGGAAAGCGTGACAGGCTTTGCCTTGATCGGCAACTCTGGATGTGGCAAGTCGAAATCAATTGATATGTTTAGAGCACATCAGCCTAAAGTCATTCGTCATCACATTAACGGCTGTTCCTTTATTCAGATTCCTATTTTATACGTTGTCTGTCCGGATCAGTCTAAATCTAATACATTAAAGGATCTGTTTGATGAAGTAGGACGTGAAATTGATCGTTTAATGGGTGATTATGAAGAACATTTATGTGAAAAATATTTAAGAAAACAGAGAACGGCAGCTGCTAAGGCTAGTGCTATCGTGCAGCTGATCTCTCGCTACAATATTGGCATGATTCTCTTTGATGAAATGCAGGATAGTCATTTTGATAATAGACAGTCTGGATCTCTAAATGCACTTTTGCGCATTAATAATAATTCAAATGTTGCTATTGGCGTAATTGGAACAGAAGATATGTATCAGCTTTTATTTGCTGCAAGAAATTCAATTGCTCAGCGTATTGGCCCAGTCATTCGGGCAGATGCTTATATGAACGATCGTGATAAGATGGCGTCTATTATCATGGATATGATGAAGTATCAGTGGTTTGATCCACCTGTTACGCCGACGCCTGAAATCATCAATGCGATTTATGAAGAGTCCGGTGGCGTGTTAAGACGCCTTGTTGATCTGTATATTCATTTAAACTGTGAGTGGATCTATGCTAAGAAAAAGCCCGCTGTTACTCCGGAATGGATCAGAAAAGTTTCTGATAAATACTATTCTCTGACAAGAAACAAGCAGACGAAAACATACAGCTTTTCCCATAAAGAAGTTGAAGAAACACTTACAAATAGAAATGTAAAAGATGATGCAAACGAAGAAGTGATGACAAAAATTGTTAACAAGATTCATAAATTTTATCCGAATCTGTCAACTGATGAAATTGAGAAGTCATTTCGTGCTGAAGTTAAGAAACATCCACATGCTGAGTTTGATGATCTTCTTTTATCTGTTTATACAAAATGTTATAGAAACTGTGGTGGTTAATAATGATCTTACCTTTGATCGTTCCCTTATTAAAGGGAGAATACCTTTATTCTTATATGCTGCGCATTGCTAAGGTGAATGGCATTGATGATCTTGATGCCTTTATCAGAGCGTATGTTTTTCCTGGCATGAATCAACATTTAAGCAACTTTGAAATGAGTCACTACTTGAATGCTTTCTTTGATGCCTTACTGATTCCGAATGATCGCAGAGCGGATATGATTCGTGTTTCAACAATCTATCCTGCTCTTGCAGTCTGGATGTCTGAAGGACAAAAGGCTCATCTTGTCGGATCGATGGCCTATTGTCCTAACGAGTATCCACATCTTCTTTCACCTATGAAACCACACGAGACGAATCTGAAGTTCTGCCCTAAGTGTATGGAGGAAGATATGGATCGTTATGGCTTTACTTATGCGAGAAGAGTGCATCAGATTCCAGGAGTGCGTGTCTGCACAAAGCATCAGGTGCCTCTTGTAAAAATGAATTTAAAAACAACAGAAACTGAACTTTTTGATTTAAGTAATGAACATGATCTTGCATATGCCAAAATTTGTGAGCGTATGTTAGATTTACCTTCAAATAAAAACCTTCTTACTGATGCCATCGGCGACTTGTTAAATCAGATCAATCTTTCAAAGCTGATGACTCTTCAAAATGGTTATCCTTATCCATCATCTATGAATATTTTGGAGATGCTGAAAAGAAAAAATGATAACTATCTGAACTTTGAAAAAATGACATCACTCCTTCTTTGCCTGATTGAAAAATTTCATTTTGTAATTCCAACAATGAAAACTATGAATGTTGAACTGCCATTTGGCTATGAAATGTTAAATGGTGACGATAAGATTGCAACCTTTAGACATGATGTATGTAACACTGTTTTCTTTGCGACACCTTATGCCTTAAATGCAGGGTGGGGATGCCCTCAATGCGATTCTCTTGATGAGCGGAGAAAATTTGAAAAGCTTGTTGAAAACAGCGGACATCCTATGGTGAAGCTGATCACGCCGTTTGAGTCTCTTCAGAAACGTGTAGCTATGAAGTGCATGAACTGCGGAAAAATTTTTTATATAAAGCCAGGTGATTTTTTAGAAAATAATAGTCGCTGCCGCTGTCAGACTCATATCCATGCTATGACGAAAACTGAAGCAAAGGAACTTGTGGAGAAAGATAACCATTACAAGCTTCTGAAGTTTAGCGGTGCTTACGAAGATATGAAGGTGAGATGCCTTGACTGTAATCATACATTTCTTGTCAAACCGGATGAGTTTAAGAAGCGTCCATTTTGCAGAAAGTGTGCTGAGTTAAAAAGAAACAAGAAGTTCGATGAAGTACGTGCTAATAATAGAAACTTAACGGCTGCGGCTATTAAGAAATATGTAAAAGAAATGACCGGAGATGCTTTTGAAGTGATCAAAGTGGATCATCACTGTCTGACCTTAAAGTGTAATCACTGCCAAAAGATCTTTCAATTAACCTATGAACAGTTTAAGAGAGGAAAGAGATGTGACTGCTATAAATATCCATGTGGAGAAGATTTTATTAATTATGTAGATTCTGTGACTAGCCACGAATACAAAGTGGAAAGAACAGCTTATTCACGTTATCTGGTGACAAACGTGAAAACAGGGTATTCAATTCGTTTAACAAAACTTGAAATCATGGCAGAACTTATGCGACCTGGACAATCCGATAAGATTCCTATCTCGCATAAGGGAACATATTCGCTGAAAATCAAAGATAAGATTTATAAATGCATCAGTCATTTCTTGGATGATCATTATGCTTATGGCGATGAGTTCAGAGCCTGTGACGTTGTGATCGATGGATTAAGTGCACATAGTATCAGAAATTCATTATCATCGACAATGATTGATAAGCATATCGTCTCTAAGAAGAAAACTGGAGTCTATATTTATATGGGAAAGGAGTCCGCATAATGGGAAGATATATTAGCGACGAAACAAAGAAAAGCAGAAACTGGGGTAACATCAATAGTGAGGAAGCCGTTTATCATAGCTTCAAGACGATTCCAGAAACATACTCTTATGGGCTGAGCACATTGGTATGGGACTGGAAAGTGGATAGAAGCGTTCATACATTCAGTATTGCGGAAACGAAAGTCTTTTATTCGCTTAGATGGAATGATGCAATCGTTGAAATTAAGGAACATGTACCAATGGACCTTGAGGAAACTAAGATGATTGCGGAGTCTTTGGGATACAAGATTCCATTCTCAGGGGAGAAAATGATGACCACCGATTTTGTGGTAACCGATGATCGGGGGTTCAAAACGGCAATCAATGTTAAGGCGTCAAGAAAGAAGACGAGCCGGAAATCAATGCATTATGCGACAATCGAGGAGACATACTGGAAGAACCATGGAGTGAAATGGATTCAGGTGTTTGGCGAAGATCTTGATGATTTGGAGATGATGAATTTGGCAAGTATCGTTCAGTATTATGATGAAAAGAATGTTTTTGATGATATTTCAATGATTAAACATTTAATCGCAATTAAGGAATTAAAAATGCCTTTAGATGAATTTGTGGATTATGGCGCTTTAGCTGAGTTCTATAGGAACTGCGATCGTGTGGAAACGTTTATTAAGAAGATGAACGATAAACAGTGGGCGAAAAATAGAAATCTCTTAATGAACTTTGAATACAATCGAGAAATTTTTAAGTAGCAACATAATGCTCAGGTGGTTTTATACTGCCTGGGCATTATTTATTATGCGCTTATTGGAACTTTTAGATGATCATCTGTTATCGCATCAATAGATGTCTAAAGCTACATTTAGGTAAAAATAAAAAGTCCTTAAGTTCGGACTTAGTGATCTTCAACTTGTATGCTTTGTTTCCAAAATAAATCTGGACAAATAGACGCAAGTTTTACCCTATATAAAATATATAATTAGGTGGACTTGGACAAGTTTAATTACACCTGGACAAGACTAATTACCTTTTTACAGAATGGTGCCGATTACCGGATTTGAACCGGTAACCTCTGCCTTACCATGGCATTGCTCTACCGTTGGAGCTAAATCGGCACAGTGTTGGGAGACACACGTATACTATATCATGTTATGATAGCGTTGTCATTGCTTTTAATCGGTGTTTTTAACCGATTTTTCCGCAATTCAATGCTGTTTAAATGGATGATCTTAAAAATCCAAAGTTCAACGAGGAAAG
>ONFH01000023.1 GCA_900317015.1 uncultured Erysipelotrichaceae bacterium
GCATCAGGCTCTTTTTAGGTGTTGTCCGAAGACGTCCACCGTATCCGTAAATAAAGTTAGCATATTTGAGGAAAATATCAAAAGATTTAAGAATGATTGATAAAATTTTCTAGCTGATTCAAGTGAGTGCGTTGCTGCGTTCCTAGAATCTGATGAAGACTAGATTCCTCTCGACTCTACCTTTTATAAATTAATTCCCTTGATCAAGCATTTAAGAAAGGGTCTTTCTTTTCCCAGGGATGATCGCCTAAATAATCTTTAAAAGCTTTGGCGATTGGACTGAAGATCTGCGATTTGCGATAAATAAAATACATCTGTGTCGTGAGCTCTGGCGATAATGGGCGAAAACAGAGACCACTCTCCTCACTGACATTTGCTAAATGTTCAAATGTTAAAAGACAGCCAAGATGGGAACGAACCGCAATCGACCCGTTATAACAGAGATTGACCGTCCCGACAAAATTCAAAACTTCCATCTTTGAACCACACCATCTTGGAAAATCGTTGTCGATGGCCTGCTTAGAGGCAAATAAAGGAACATCTTTGAGATCATCACATGTGATCACATCTTTTTTGGCTAATTCATGATCCTTTAACATCACTAAGCCCCAGCGGTCGACATCAGGTAACTTGATATAGTAATACTTTGAGAGATCAGGTGGTTCGGCAATGACCGCAAAATCAAGCAGTCCATTGTCTAAACGGTCTGCCACCTGTGACGTATCCCCACTTAAAATATGAAAATGCAAATCAGGATAATCGTCTCGAAAGTCTTTTAAAGTATCTGTGAGATATTTGATATAAATTGATTCTGCACAGCCGATGCGAATGTCACCACCGGTAATGGTATGAAGACTTTTGAATTCTCCTAAGGTCTTATCTGTTAAGCCTAAAATATCTTCAGCTCTTCTTTTTAACAGTTCCCCTGCTTCAGTCAGGCGAATGCCATGATTCGTACGTTCATATAAGGTCGTATCTAACTCGTATTCTAAATCTTTTAATTGTCTTGATAATGATGGCTGAGAGACATGCAGCATTTTAGATGCACTTGTTAAATTCCCGACTCTTGCCACTTCTAAAAAATATCGTAATACACGTAATTCCATGATCCTCACCACCTCTATTATAGTTATTACGATTATGAATATCTAGCATACCTTATAGGTATTTGATATTTCTTATATTGTCTCTTAAGATGTCATTGAAAGAGAGGTATTAACATGTTTCAAAAACAAGATTTGCATTTAGAACAAGACTGGGATAAAGTCTTCCCATTAAGTGATCAGGTCGCTCATCATAAAGTAACATTCCATAATCGGTACGGTATCACCCTCGCTGGTGATGTTTATAAACCTAAAAACGTTGAAGGAAAACTGCCGGGCTTAGCTGTCTGCGGTCCTTTTGGAGCCGTTAAGGAAATGGCTTCTGGCTTATATGCTATGACATTAGCTGAAAGAGGCTTCTATACAATTGCCTTTGATCCATCCTTCACTGGTGAAAGTGGAGGCTTCCCTCGTCACTTTGCCTCTGCTGATTTATCAACTGAAGATTTCCAGGCAGCCGTTGATTTCTTATCCACAAATGATGAAGTCGATCCCGATCAGATCGGCATCGTTGGCATCTGCGGCTGGGGCGGTATGGCTTTAAATACCGCTGCCTTAGATACAAGAATCAAAGCCACTGTCACTTCCACATCTTATGATATGACAAGAGTCGCGGCCAATGGCTACTTCGATGCTGAAGACAGTGAAGAAGCACGTTATCAAAAGAAAGTCGCTTTAAATGCTCAGCGTACACAAGATTATAAGACTGGCGAATATAAACGTAATGGCGGCCTTCCAGAAGTTGCCCCTGAGGATGCCCCACAGTTTGTCAAAGACTATGTGGCTTACTACAAAACGCCAAGAGGCTATCATAAGAGATGTCCAAATGCCAACGGCGGCTGGAACATCACATCTGATTTATCCCTCTTAAATTATCGGATCAACCATTATGCCAGTGAGATCCGTTCCGCTGTCTTAATGGTCCATGGTGAAGATGCGCATTCCTGCTACTTCACTAAAGACTTATTCAAACAGCTCAAAGGTGATAATAAGGAATTATTATTGATTCCTGGTGCGAACCATACTGATCTTTATGATAATATGGAGAAGATCCCATTTGATGCGATCACGGAATTTTTGGAAAAGTATTTAGGATAAGGCAAAGATGATGAGCATTTTCTCATCATCTTTTTCATATCAAAAAAGCCTAGAAACCTAGGCTAATCAAGATCATCATCAGAAAGCAAGTCACCATACTGTTTTTCGGTGATGAGATCAAGGATCTTATTCACTAAAACAAAGATCCCTGCACAGATGGCAGCTGCTCCTAAGATCTTAAGAATGATATTTTTCATGAAAGCATCTCCTTACATAAATTCTATAATTCTGTACTTAAAAAATCAACGATTTCATGTAAGCCTTTACAATTTTAAGTAAGAAAAATGTCTAGGAGACCTAGACAAATTCACTTTCATCAGTTTTAAAATCAAATAAAGTAAAAACATAATAGACGATTGGACTTAATGCCGTATTGATCAATGTCGTTGGTAGTAATCTTAGACTTACAAATGATAAGAATGACAATGATGTGACGTTTGTCCCAACCATCAAGTAGTAGACGACAATTTCTTTGAGTAAGATGACCACAAAAGCCGTCCCCATAAATTCCAATAACGTAATGTGATCATTTCTAAAGATGTAGCTTCTTGCAAAGGCAATGGCCACATACACTAAGACATAGATCAACAATGAATTGGAATATAAGATACAGTAGTAAAGACCACAGACGGCCGCAAAGAAGAATCGTTCAGTCGTATCACGTAAGGTCATGACCAGTAGGATGAACATCATAAGCCCCAGTGATGGGATAAAACTGATTCCTGTCTTTGATAAGTTATAAGGAAGGAAGAAACTGATGATCGAGTCGATCAGGTAACAGATCGCCATGATCAGGAAGTTCTTCCAGATCTGCTTTTCAATCATTAGTTTGTCCTCTGAACAACGGCTACGTAGTTCAAATCATCGAAGTTGACCGAAGGCTTGACCGTAACGATCTTACCTGAGGCACTTGTCGAATTACGAATAGAATTGACTTTTCCTACTAAGATTCCTCTAGGTGTTTTGCCCTTTCCGCCAAGACCACTGGTCGTCACTGTAGAACCAGACTTGATCTTATTGATGGTTGAGAGCATCTGAATCTGATATGTCTGCTTTTCCACATCGTAGTCATTCAATAAGCCATAGTAAGTGCTCTTACCAGACTTGATCATGACAGGAAGCTGGATCGAACGGTCTTCACTTGTGAGTAATGTCACAGTTGAAGAGACACGGTTCACGCTTGTGACGATACCGATCATACCCTTTGATGTAATGACGCCCATACCCTTTTTAACATTAGAACCAGAGCCTACATCAATGATGACTTTGTTGTCCCAGTTTTCTGAGTCACGTTTAATGACTGTCGTATATTTGACTTTATAATCTGTTGTCAAACTCTTGATCTTGGTTAGATCCTTAAGTTCATTTAATTCATCAGCTAATACATTATTTAATGCCAATTCTCTTGCATAGTTATCCAATGATCGCTTCAAACGTTTGTTTTCACGATAAACTGTTTTTAATGCATTGTATTCTGTAAAGACACCTTTGACAGAATTTAACGGTGCCTTAATGACATAATATTCAATATTAGCGACTGTATCTCTCATGATGCCTGAGCCTGGCACATTGTTAGAACTTGTTAATAGAGAAATCACACTCGTCACGACTAAAACGATCGTGATCCAAAACATTCTCTGTGTTCTCTTATCCTTTTTATTAAACACAGCCTTCACCTCTCAAGCAATCATTATAGAGTATGGTCTCTAAAATTGCAATTGCTTAATAAGC
>ONFH01000104.1 GCA_900317015.1 uncultured Erysipelotrichaceae bacterium
CAACACCTACGCAGCCAACTACTCCAGCAACACCAGCACAGCCAGCAACGTCAACACCAGCACAGCCAGCAACGTCAACACCAACAACCCCAGCTACGACAGAAAAGACAACGGCTGAAAAGGTTGATGAAGGAACGAAAGCTGTGACAAGTCGTATAACAAGTAGAGGTAATGACAAAGATCCAAGCGGTTCTACTTACAAATTATTACAGCTCAAGCAAGCATCTGCTTCAAAGAGCAGTATTAAAGTAAAATGGAATCGTGTATCAGGTACAAATGTTTATCTTGTTTATACGGGTAAATGTGGTTCAAAGTATAAATTTGTAAAGAGTGTGAAGGGCTTAAGCTATACTTCTAAAAAGCTTAATAAAGGCACATATTACAAGTTATTAGTCGTTGCATTAAATAGTGAAGGTCAAACAATTGCAACTTCTAAGGTGATTCATATTACAACGAAAGGTAGTAAGACTGGTAATATTAAGAAGATTAAGTTAAATAAGAAGAGCATCACTTTGAAGAAGAAAAAGAGTTACAAGTTAAAAGCTAAAGTAACGAAAGATTCTAAGAAGATCAAAACTCATCGTGGTGTAACTTATGAATCTGCTAATCCAAAGATTGCCACTGTTTCAAAGAGCGGTAAGATTACTGCTAAGAAGAAAGGTAAGACAACAATTTATGCGTATGCACAAAATGGTGTAAGTGCAAAAGTTATTGTCAAAGTTAAATAAAATGAAAAAGAGCTTTTCATAGGCTCAACAAAGCGCTGATTAATAATCTATTAATGAGCGCTTTTCTTCATGTACTCAGAATTTTCAGGTGAAGTTTAGACTTCCCTGGGGATTTTCATCGACTTAGATTTTATTACGCTTACGACTTTGATCAGTTTTGATCAATAAATGGTAATTTTGAATGATGTATTGTTGCTGTACGCACAATCGAGCATAATAAAATTAGAAAAAATTCTGTAGGAGAGAAGGAATGAAAAGGTACTCTCCGAATAAGCCATATGAACACATCCCAGATAGTGAACTAGAACTGCATGATCTAGAATATGAATGAGATTTAGAATATAAGGCAATAGTTCAGGAAGAACTGATATTGATCCGTAAGAATCGAAAGAAGATAATTTGTCATGCAAATTTGGTGTACAAACAAAAGCTTCAAGATAAGACTGCAAGATATGTAAAACATGCTCTTGATTACAAGAGATTAGAGAAATTATGTGATGATTATCGTTGATGATATGAAAAAACAAGTTGAATTATAAAAAGTTTTATTGAAATGAATTGGCATCAAATACCTGCGAAATAATCGCGGGATAAAGATGCTTTTTCGAGCTCTTCGTAAAAATATTCTTTCTTCTAAATGATGTGATAATAATGCTGGTTTTGGCGGTCAAGGTGACTTTTCTTGTGAAAGAAGTAGGAATTACTACAAGCTGTTTACTATGCCACTGAGGCTTATATGATAAGTCTTTTGAATGCTTTGTGGAGAGAATTAAAGGATACAGGGGTGAAGGTCACATGTTTAATGCCTGGGGCTATTTCAACAGGCTTTGCTAGTACAGGTGGCAGTGTTAAAAATAAGGTATGGATTGTTTGTTTATTAATCCATACCTTTTCCATTTACTTTTCTTCTTCAACCATTTTCAAGACTTCTTCTTTTAAAACGTTGAAAAGATCTTCTTGGGGAACTTTTCGAACAATTTCTCCATGCTTGATCAGGAGTCCTGAATTGACTCCGCCAGCGATCGCAATGTCCGCATTCTTAGCTTCGCCAGGACCATTCACGGCACAGCCCATGATCGCCACGGTAATATCACTATGGATATTTGTTAAAAAGTCTTCCATTTCATGAGCGATTGGCAACATGTCATATTGAATACGACCACAAGTTGGGCAGGAGACGAGGGTAGGGACACCTTTTGTTAAACCTAATTCCTTTAATAGGATCTTAGCCACGCGAATCTCCTGCACTGGATCATCAGATAATGAGACACGGATCGTATCGCCGATGCCTTCATAAAGTAAATGACCGATCCCAAAGGCAGATTTCACAGTCCCGCCGAGTTCTGTTCCAGCTTCCGTAACGCCAACATGAAGTGGGTAAGGGAATGTTTCAGAGGCTAATTCATAAGCCTTGATCGTTAATAATGTATTGGATGACTTTAAAGAAATGACGATATCATGGAAATCTAGATCTTCTAAGATCTTCACATGACGTTTGGCGGATTCGACCATTCCTTCTGGGGTTGGCTTGCCATACTTTGCTAAAATCTCTTTCTCTAATGAACCACCGTTGACACCAATACGGATCGGAATATGTTTTTCCTTGCAGGCTTCGACAACGGCTCTGGTATGATCGATAGAACCGATGTTGCCTGGGTTGATACGGATCTTATCAATACCGTTTTCGACACATTTTAAAGCTAAGCGATAATCAAAGTGAATATCTGCCACTAGAGGAATATTGACCTGAGGCTTGATGTCTTTGATTGCTTCGGCATCTTCCATATCGAAGATGGCTAGTCTGACAAGTTCACAGCCGGCAGCTGTTAAGCGTCGGATCTGATCCACTGTCGCATCGACATTTTTTGTTTTGGTATTACACATCGACTGGATGACGACATGGCTACCGCCACCAATCGTTAAAGGACCGACTTTGACCGGTCTTGTTTGTTCTCTTTTCATTTTTAAGATCATGTTCCTTTCTATCAGTAAGAAGCTGATTTGTGTTTTCTCTTATTTATTGTACAACAAGGATAAAAGGAAGCCAAAGAAAAAAGGGATAAATAAAAAGTCCGAACGTGAGGTCCGGACTTAAGAAAAAACTCTCGGTCAATTATCCAAGAGCATTGATCTTCTTCTGTAATCTAGATTTCTGTCTGCTAGCATAGTTTTTATGATGAATGCCTTTAGAAACAGATGAATCTAACTTACTTGCTGTTTCGTTGAATAACTTAACAGCTTCTTCCTTATTGCCAGCTTCAACAGCTGCTAATGTATTCTTAATAGAAGTTTTTAAAGAAGATTTAAAAGCAACATTGTATGCATGTTTTTTATCAGCATTTTTATATCTTTTAATCTGCTGTTTCATGTTTGCCATAATTATTCACCTTTTCCTTTCGATTGCCTTTGTATTCTAACAAATATCAATACACAATGCAATAGTTTTTTTTACCGATGTAAACTCGTTAATTTTTGCTTAATGATTGCTTAGACCGTAGGCTGACATTCCGGCTAAAATGGCCCAAAGATCATAAGTGGAAGAAATATAGTTTGAAAGGATGTCGGGATAGATCGTAAAAAGCGGTCCGACGATGAACGCTAAAAATACCAGAATATAAAGCAATGGAATGACGATGCTTAGCTTCCCATATAAGCCTTTCAGGACTAGGATCCCTGATGCACTGATCAAGATATATAGAATATAACGCACAAGGGTCGTTGTTGAAGAGTTGAGTCCTGTTTGCTTATTAAGCAAGGCAATCAAGCTCACAAAGATGGCAGGAATCAGAGACATAATGAGTGATCCTCTTTTGTGAAAAGGAAGTGATAAATAGACACCGCCCCATAATAAGTAGATCAAGGCATGATCTAAAAAGAGGGCCTTAAAGTTATAGAAGTTTGCCACCTCGGGAACGTAGAGTGAGACGATTCCTAAAATGGCTGCCCCACCATAAAGAATGACGAGCAGATATTTAAAAAAGGCCTTCGAAAAACTCATGGACCCAACTTCAGCCATGAGAAAGCCTAAAAATACTCCCACTAAAGATGTGTAGAGCATCGTGAGATTTGTCGGATCTGATCCACCAAGATGGGAGATCAGATAATCACTCAGTAGTGTGATCGGAATAGGAATGAGTAAGGCAAGTAAAAAGTTTCGTTTCATAGAAAAGCTCCTTTTGCGCTCATTATAACATAAACAATTGATGAAAAAACAGTGAGATGGTGTGAAGAAGGAATGACTATGATATAATAAATGGGTATTTGAAAGGAGTATCAATTATGGACACAAGAATTGTATTTATGGGCACAGCTTCTTTTTCTAAAGAAGTTTTAGAGATGCTCTTAGCAGAAAATTATCAAGTTGTAGGAGTTGTGACACAGCCTGATCGTCCCGTTGGACGTAAGAGGATCCTGACTCCTAGTGATGTAAAAAAGGTGGCTTTGGAACATAATATTCCTGTTTTACAGCCAGAACGTATTAAAAAAGATTATCAGGGCGTGATCGATTTAAAACCTGATCTGATCATTACGGCCGCTTATGGACAGATCGTTCCGAATGCCGTTCTTGATGCACCAGCTTTAGGCTGCATCAATGTCCATGCGTCATTATTACCGGCACACCGTGGTGGCGCTCCTGTACAGAGAGCTATTATGGAAGGTGATCATAAGACAGGTGTGACGATCATGTATATGGCCGAAAAGATGGATGCTGGGGATATCATTTCTCAGGCCGCTACGAGAATCACCGAAGAAGATACCTTAGGATCTTTATATGAACGCTTAAGTCATATGGGCGCACAGTTATTAAAGGAAACACTACCAAGCATTATTGCCCAGACGAATAGCCGTTTACCACAGAATCCTGATCTTGTGACATTCTCACCGATCATTAAACGTGATGATGAAAAAATAGATTGGAATAGGAATGCAGAAGATGTCTTTAATAAGGTCAGAGCTTTAGATCCAGCACCTGGCTGTTATACAAGCTATGAAGGACACCGTATTAAGATCTGGGCTGGTCATGTGCATCATTGTGAAAATGCCATGAAACATCATGGTGATCAGGACAATGGCACGATCGTGCGTATCTTTAAAGATGCCATTGGTGTCAAATGTAATGATGGCATCTATAAGATTACTGAATTACAGGTCCCAGGTAAGAAACGTATGAAAGTTCAAGATTACCTAAATGGGAAATGCATGTTTGAAGAAGGAAAGAAGTTTGAATAGAGGAATTTTACAATGAGAATGGTAGATATTATTGAAAAAAAGAAACATGGTGAAGAACTCACAAAAGAGGAGATCCACCAGGTCATCGCCGGCTTTGTCTCTGGTGATGTCCCAGAATATCAGATGAGCGCTTTTATGATGGTCATCTACTTTAAAGGGATGACCCCTCATGAAATTGCCAATCTGACATTAGAAATGATCCATAGTGGTGACACATTAGATCTAGGCAAGATCGAAGGCATCAAAGTCGATAAACATTCCACGGGTGGCGTCGGTGATAAGACATCCTTAGCGGTTGGCCCAATGGTTGCAGCCTGCGGTGTCCCTGTGGCTAAAATGAGTGGTCGTGGTCTTGGTCATACTGGAGGTACACTTGATAAGTTAGAATCGATTCCAGGCTTAGCCATCAGTGTCTCAGAAGATCAGTTCGTCAATCAGGTCAATACGATCAAATTAGCCATCGTTGGTCAGACAAAGGAATTAGATCCTGCCGATAAGAAGATGTATGCTTTACGTGATGTCACAGGAACAGTCGATTCGATTCCATTGATTGCTTCAAGTATCATGTCTAAGAAGATTGCCGCTGGTGCTGATGCGATCTTACTTGATGTGAAATATGGTGATGGGGCTTTCATGAAGAATGTCGATGATGCGAGAGTTTTAGCAAAAACGATGATTGAAATTGGCAAGCATTTAGGCCGTGATACAAGAGCCACGATTTCTAATATGAATCAGCCTTTAGGCAATGCCATTGGGAACTCACTGGAAGTCATTGAAGCCATCAATACTTTAAATGGGCAGGGCCCAGAAGATTTTACAGAATTATGCTTTGAAGAAGGCGAAACGATGCTTCTTATGGCCAAGGCTGCCAAAACAAGAGAAGAAGCCCATGCAATGTTAAAAGATGCCATTGATTCAAAACGTGCCTTAAGAACGTTCAAAGAAATGGTGGAAGCACAGGGTGGCGATGGTTCCTATGTCGAACATCCAGAAAAATTCCCTCGGGCTCGTTTTGTGACAGAGATCGACAGTCCGGAAACTGGGTATGTCAAGAATCTGGAAGCTTTGAATTTAGGTCTTGTTTCGATGAAACTTGGTGGCGGTCGTCGTAAAGTTGATGATGCCATTGATCATCAGGTCGGCTTAGTCTTACATAAGAAGGTCGGTGATCCCGTTCATGAAGGAGACTCTTTAGCTTCTGTTTATAGCAACGTCCCATTAAGTGATGCTTTAAAACAGGATGTTTTAGATGCTTATGCTTTTAGTAAGGAACCGGTGGAAAAACCAAAGTTAATTGAAGAAACGCTAGGATAAAGAAAAGATCGCCCGAGGCGATCTTTCTTAAGGTAGAGTACATAAGAGATAAAAATGCAGCATTATGAATCTAAGTTGTGTTTCTTATCGCGATGACGGAAATAAGCCTCACCGCAGATGAGTGCGCCGATTGCACAGATTAAGAAGATGTGCATGATAGACATAAAATCACCATCCTGAAAGCGATGTACTTTACCTCTTCCTACTTACAATATAGTAAAAAATAATGATGTAAGCAATGAAAATCAAAAATGTAAAAAAATAAAACAAATGAAAGGAAAAACTATGAAAACGCTATTTTTTGATGTGGATGGGACCCTGCTAGGTAAGTCTCGATTCATTACCGACAAGACGATCGAAGCCTTACACAAAGTGAAAGAGAATGGACATAATATCTTTATTTGTACGGGCCGTTCACCAACGTCGATCGTCGGTGGCAATCTTGAAAAGGTACCCGCTGATGGTTTTATCGCCAGTGCCGGAGGCTTTGTCAATGTGCATGGTGAGTATATCTTTAAGAATTATATTGATGCGACGACGTTAATTGAAGTCATGACTTTATTTACGAACCATAAGGTACTATTTGCACTAGAAACAGAAAAAGCCATTTATCAGACACCAGGGGTCAATGAATTCTTTGACTTAAAACATCACCGTGAATTTGGTGACAATGTAGAATTACAGCGTTTCTTTGAATTAAAGCGTGTCAAAGAAAACAGACAGGAGATCCGTTACTTTGATCCAATGACGACCGGTGTGGCCAAAATTGCTTTTATTGCCCAGGATCGTTATATGTTCTTAGATATCGTTCATTATCTTGTCGAACATTTTAATGTCGTCACTTTCTCTAGTGAGAATGATGACTTCATCAACGGTGAGATCATCTTGAAGAACTGTACAAAGGCCGATGGCATCAAGCGTGTCTTAAAAGCCATTAATGCAGATATTAAGGATACGATCTCTTTTGGGGATTCTATGAATGACTATCAGATGGTCAGCCTGACCAATGAAGCGTACGTGTCTTATAAAGCTCCTGATAAGTTAAAAGAAGTGGCTAAAGGCACATTTGAAGATCCTGATCAGGATGGAATTGCCAAAAAACTTAAAGAATTAGGATTATGTTAAAAACCGAAGGAGCTTGCGCTTCTTCGGTTTTACTTTTGACGATAATTTTTCATCATTGAACGGAACAGTTCCGCTGTTGGCGGTGGGGAATAAGTGATGGCATTGGCACCAGCTTTGATCGTCTGGGTGATCGATTCGCCACTTTTTCCACTGGTGGCGATAATTGGGACGTCTGGATGTTTCTCACGTATTTTTCTTACGACTTCGGCTGTCTTTTCACCAGCTGCCACATTAATAATAGAAGCTCCGTTGATGAGACGCTTGCTTACATCAGTGTCCTCTGATACAACGGTGATGACCACTGGAATATCGACAGCTTTGGAGACTGCTAATAAGTTGACATTGGTGATCGGGCTATTTAAGACGACACCCATGGCGCCTTGCGCTTCGACATCTTTAGCAAGACCAATCGTACGGATTCCGTTGGTCGTTCCGCCGCCGACACCGCAGAAGACAGGAATGTAAGAGGAAGAAATGATAGCTTGTGAGATGGCCTGCTGGGGCGTGAATGGGTAGACCGCAAAGACGGCATCGGCATCGCAGTTACGAATGACGGCGATATCGGTCGTATAGACGAGACTTTTAATGCGTCGACCATAGATCACGATCCCTGAGGCCTGGTAGATCTCCTTCGGCATTTCTAAGATATTATGACGTAGTCGACTGGTTATTTTGGGAATATTCTTTTCTTGATCCATGTAAAACACCTCCATCTCTATTTTAACTTACGGCACGATGTCAGAAAAGAAAATTCACATGCTTGTCTTTTTTGTGATTTTAGTTTTAATGAAATGCGTCTTGTAATATAATGGTCTCGAAAGGTAGGCAAAAATGAAAAAATTTATTATCGATCCAATGGATCTTTCTGTCGAAGAAATTGATGAACTTGTAGCTTTAGCAGATGATATCATGAAAGACAGAACACGGTATCAGGATGTCTGTGCGCATAAGATTCTTGCAACATTATTCTTTGAACCAAGTACCCGTACACGTTTATCTTTTGAAAGTGCAATGCTTTCTTTAGGAGGAAATGTTTTAGGTTTCCCAAATAGTAATGTGTCTAGTGCGACAAAGGGTGAAAGCGTCAGTGATACGATTTGGACTGTTTCATGTTTCTCGGATATTATTGCCATGAGACATCCTAAAGAAGGTGCCCCAAGAGTGGCCATGAGACGTTCTAAAGTCCCACTGATCAACGCTGGTGATGGTGGTCATAACCATCCAACCCAGACCTTAACAGACTTATTAACGATTCATCGTGAAAAAGGACGTTTTGATCATTTAACAGTAGGCTTCTGTGGTGACTTGAAGTTTGGACGTACGGTTCATTCTTTAGTCAAAGCAATGTCACGTTATCCAGGCGTACGTTTCATCTTTATCTCCCCAGAAGAATTAATGCTTCCAGATTATTTAAAAGAAGACTTACTTGATCCTCAAGGCATTCCTTATGAAGAAGTACGTGATATGGAATCTGTCATGGATCAGTTAGATATCTTATATATGACACGTGTTCAGCAGGAACGTTTCTTCAATGAACAGGATTACTTACGTTTAAGAGATACGTATATCCTTGATTTAAAGAAACTAAAGAATGCAAAAGAAGATCTATGCATCATGCATCCACTTCCTCGTGTCAATGAGATCTCTGTCGAAGTTGATGATGATCCAAGAGCCTGCTACTTCAAACAAGTAGAGAATGGCCGTTATATTCGTATGGCATTAATTTTAAGTTTATTAGGCTTAGATCATGAGGTGGAAAGACTATGAAAGTAGATAGTATTGTCAATGGTATTGTATTAGACCATATTACGGCTGGCAAAGTCATGGAAGTCTACAATGCCTTAAACTTAGATTGTTTGGATTGCACGATTGCAATTTTAAAAAACGTACCAAGTAAAAAAATGGGACGAAAAGATATTTTAAAGATCGATAATGATTTTGATATTGATTTAGATGTCTTAGGATATCTTGATCATAATATTACGATTTCTTATATTAAAGATGGAAAAACAGTAGAAAAGAAACATCTTGAATTACCTGAACGTATTAAGAATGTCGAAAAATGTAAGAATCCACGTTGTATTACTTC
>ONFH01000326.1 GCA_900317015.1 uncultured Erysipelotrichaceae bacterium
ATTGATGGCAATATTCCCATCAATATGACCAATCGTTGCGTTATATTGATCCGCATAAATATCTTCATCAGCTGTGACATTCTGCGTATTCATATAATCTTTTGCTTTGGCTGCTTCATCTTTCGTTGCTTCAACAGCCTTACCTGTCTCATCGATGGTATAGATCTTCTTATTCGAATAATCTTCCTTATTGGTCATCTTTGAGACAACTTCTGATGTTTTTTCCTGTGTAGGATTAGAAGCCATCATCACTTTAACTCTTGCCTGACTTTCAGTCTTGACAGCTGACTGAGAGGCTTCACTTTTTGATTCTGAAGTGGCATCGCTCTGTGATGCTTTTTCAGAAGCTTTCTGTGATTCAGATAATGATGTAGATTCTGAAGCTTTTGTCGATTCTACACGACTATTAGATTCAGATGCTTTGAAAGATTCTGATCGACTCATCGATTCAGACTGACGAGCAAATTCAGATGCTTTTACGGACTGGGAATCCTTAAGAGATTCAGCCGTTGACTTAGAAGCAGAAGCAGATAAACGTTCTTTTTCTGATTCTCTCTTTGCTTCCTGAGCACTTAGGCTCGCACTCTGAGAAAGGCTTTCTGAAGTCGAAGCAGATGCTTCATCTTTAACGGTAATCTGATTATGTGTTGCTAAAGTTTCATCAGTCACTTCTTTCTGACTTTCTGCATAAACTTCATTATTGACTAAACCAACTGCACCAAAGACTGCGCCTGCAGCAACAGCAGTCTTTTTCACCATTTCATTTACTTTGACATTTCTTTTCGAGGCATTTTTAACTCTTCCATTTCTACGTTTCATAGTTAATCCTCCTTTCAGTTGGAATAAAATCATATAAATGAGTCAGAATTAAGGAATTTAATGATCTTATTACCTACTTATATTATAGTATTTCTCTATTGTTTTGCAATCGATTTCATTTGTATTTATCGTATTTTTTTAGAATTTTCACGTTTATTTTTTAACAAATTGTAAACACTTTTATTTGACGGATGATCTTCATTAAAAAGGAGATCAAAAAACGTCAGAAATTTCCTGACGTCCATAAAACTTAGATAATTTTAACTTTCTTTCACAGTCACTTTGTAGTCGCCATTGATCGACTTGATCGTCTGCTTGATGGCTGAGGAAGCATTCTTATAAGCCTTCGTATAAAGACCTTTCTTGATAGCTTCACTTTGGGCATCTTTCTTCGCTTTCGTCGCAAAGCTCTTATAGTTCTTGATACTGATGGTATTAAATAATCCATTTTCTTCATCATAGACTTTAATGCTTGATTCATCGATCTCATGACTTAAGACTTTCGCCTTTGGTAAAGTGATCGTAATATTTGATCCACTGACTGACGTTTTGGCATTCTTCAAGTCATAACCAGCTTTGATCGTTCCATCATAAGAAAGAATGAAAGACTTCTGAGTAAAAGGAATACTCCAGCCATTAATCGTCAAGGAGTTTTCATACTTACCCATCTTTGTATAGTTATATTCCGTGCTTGCCAGCTCGGAAATATTCAAAAGTGTCTCTTTTAGAGTTGACTGCGTGATCGTCGTCCCGCTGTTGCCTTTAAAACGGCTGTAAAGCACGCCACCAAAGAAAGTGACGACTAGTACGATCACGACAATGATCAAATTGCGAAAAAACTTTTTGATTCCATGCTTTTTCTGTTTCTTTTCCATAAACTCACATCCTTACCGGGAAGATTATACTGATGTTTTATGACAATTCAATGAACTTGCTCACGATCATTTACTTATATAACGAAGGATCAATCGGCTGATCATGATCATAATACAAATGGTCATGTTCATCGATTGGTCGAATCACTTTGCAGGGACTCCCATAAGCAACGACATGATCAGGAATATCATGAGTGACTAAGCTATTGGCACCAATAACGGTGCCATCGCCGATATGTACACCAGGAAGCACCGTGACATTAGCGCCTAACCAGCAGTTCTTACCAATGAAGATGGGCTTGTTATACTGATAGCCTTTCTGTCTTAAAGCGGGATCCATGGGATGGTTGGCAACTGTTAAGGTACAGTTAGGTCCAAGCATCGTATCATCACCAATATAAATATCGGTATCATCTACAAGTGTTAAATTGAAGTTGGCATAGACATGATTACCTAAATGCACATACTTACCAGCCCAGTTGGCATAAAAGGGCGCTTCGATCTCACAGTCCTCACCAACTTCCGCAAACATTTGATGCAATAAGTCCTGTCGCTTTTTCGTCTCCATAATGCTCGTACGATTATAGACTTCCATCAGAGTAATCCTTTGTTTCTGTTCATTGAAAAGCTGAGGATCA
>ONFH01000211.1 GCA_900317015.1 uncultured Erysipelotrichaceae bacterium
AAAAAAGACCAGCGTCAAAAACTGGTCTTGAATTAGAGAAGTGGCGCTGCTAAACGAAGCACGGCTTCAATGATACCGACTTTATAATGCCATGTCTCCTTTTTCTCCATTCGCTTAGAGATCTGCGACATACGGTTAAAGTCAGCCTGAATATTTTTAATACAGGCACATTGATAAAGTAAGACATTACATTCAAAGTGCAAATACAAGGAACGATAATCGAAATTGATCGTTCCGACTGTAGCGATCTTGCCATCAACTAACATGACTTTGGCATGTAAGAAGCCTGGCAAGTATTCATACACTTCAATACCGGCGTTGATCAAGTTCCAGTAATAAGAACGGGTCACTCTAAAGACCACCTTCTTATCTGGCACATGCGGTGTGAAGATCCGCACACGAACACCACTTTTAGAGGCTAATGTTAAAGCTTTTAACATCGTATCATCAATAATAAAGTATGGCGTCATAATATCGATTGACTTTGAAGCATGGGTCATCAGATTTAAATACACATCTTCACCCACCGTCTCATTATCTAATGGATCATCCCCATAAGGAAGCACATAGCCCTTTGCTTCAAAAGGTTCGGGATGATAAACATGCGGTTTAAAGGCATTGGCATCCTCTTTGGCATATTCAGGATAATACGCATAAAACATCGATAAGAACATCGTCGTCAAGCTCCAGACGGCTTCCCCTTCAAGTCTGATGCCGGTATCTTTCCAATGACCAAAACGCATCTTCGCATTGATATATTCATCGGCTAAGTTAAAGCCGCCAGAATAGCCAATATAGCCATCGATGACACAGATCTTACGGTGATCACGATGGTTGAGTGAGAAGCTCAATAAGGGAATAAAACGGTTAAAAGCTACCGTCTTAATGCCCATCTTGATCATTTTCTTCTTAAAGCCAAAGGGAATCGTCGAAACAGAGCCGACATCATCATAGATGAAGCGGACATCGACACCTTCCTTGACCTTTTCTTCGAGGATCTCCATGATTGCTTCAAACATCATGCCTTTAGCCACGATAAAGTATTCCATAAAGATGAAATGCTTGGCATTCTTCAAATCATGAAGCATATCGTGATAGCTGTAATCACCTAACTCATAATATTTGGCCTGCGTATGATTATAAATGGGAAAGTGCTGATTATTTAAATAATCCAACGAGATGGCTTTCTTATTAATAATATGCTTAGGCACTTCTTCATCCTGGACATTGGATTCATGCATCTTCTTGATCCATGGGGCTAACTTTTTGATCAGCCAGATCGATGGATGCTTATTGGCGATGGCCAGATACATAAGTCCGCCAATTTCTGGGAAGAGTAAGGCGACAATGATCCAGATCATCTTATAGTTCGTATTTTCTTCTTTAGAGACTAAGAATAAGACGACGGCATACGAAAAGGCCACACAGATCCAGTGGATGACATTGCTATAATCGATCAGACGCATCAATAAGAAGATGACATAGACGGCCTGCAGGGAGATCAGAGCGGCATAAATAAAGAATTTACTAAGAAAGATCTTTAACAGTTTCTTCATGCCATCAGCTCTTCCTCAAGTTCGATCAAACGGATCATCATATAAGCATGAGAGACAAGCTGACCTCCCTGATAGAGCGTATAGACAAAACGTAAGGCTCTTTCATCACCCTGTAAACGTTCGATCTGTGTCGTTAAAGGAATCATCCCATGGGGACTCGCATAGTCATTGTCCCTTCTTTCATGTTTATTAAAAGAGAGATGTGATTCATTGATCGTTAGAAAAACATTCTCATCATTATATTCGATCACCATCATCCCATCCTTACTTTGAAAACGAATGCGATGATAGCCATCATGATAATCATAGCTCCCCACTTCACTATATTTCACGGAATCTTTATGTGTGCCATAATCAAAGACACACTGATAATTGACTTGTGTTTTCAAGAAGCCTTCCCCCTTTATATCTCATTTTTAATTTCTTTGACAAAGAAGACTTTTGCATCTTCTTTTTCTTTTGCATGGATGATGGCCTGAACGATCTCACTTGTTTCTGGCAGTGAAACGATCTGCCCATCCTCTTTGAGAATCTCGATCTCCGCTGTCTGATTAGAAATATCATAATGCTTATACGGCACGTTTTTCGCATAATCACTCGTCACATAATAACGATGATCAAAGCCATGTGCATCACTGATTCTCTGGATCCTTGTTAAGGCTTCCGGACTTTCTAAGGTCTTATACTTTAACAGATGACGTTTCAAGAAACGTTCAGAAAGATCTTTTAAGATTGCATCATCCTCCTGCATGAACACTCTAAAATAATACATCATGACCGATTCATCAAGAGCGACATAATCACTGACGCTCATGTGATCTTCTAATAATGGTTTTAATAAACTGATATCACTGAAAAAGACATATCCCGAGTCATAAAGATCTTTCACACGTGTTAAAATTGACTGTAAAAGGTGTTCATAAGAACGGCAGACCGGATGATAGTAGACCTGCCAGTACATATGATAACGAGCTAAGATGTAATCTTCAATAGCCTGGACCCCTGAGGCTTTGATGACCATATGTCCATCCTTGATCCGCATCGTACGTAAGATACGAGACATATCAAAATTTCCATACGTCACTCCGCAACAATAGGAATCTCTTAAAAGATAATCCATACGATCACAATCAAGCTGTGAAGACACAAGCTGAACGAGTAGTGGTCGGGCCTTCTTTTGAATGATGGCGGCCACATCCTGAGGCAGATCTTCATGAACACTCGCTAAAACATCATGCACTTCACTGTCTTCTAAGATGATCCGCACACTCATCTCTTCATGGGAACAAGGCATGACCGATTCAAAAGAATGACTGAATGGCCCATGACCTACATCATGAAGTAAACCAGCACACATGACACACAGCTTTTCATAATCATCTAAATGATCCTTCACCTGATCTAAGGAGATGATCTGACGAACGATCTCATAAACACCTAAGGAATGCGTGAAGCGAGAATGTTCAGCACTCTGGAAGACCATCGAGGTTCCACCTAGCTGCTTGATACGTCTTAATCTCTGCATCTCTCCAGTGTTGATCAAATTCCAAATCGGTAAGAGTTCGACCCGAATATAGCCATGAATCGCATCGCGAAAGACTTTATTGTCAAAAAGCAGATAATCTTCTAATTTCAGTTCATGTTTGTTCATGATCTCACCCTTTCTATTTTATCAAAAATTCTATTTTTTGGTAATGATCGTGCTTGACTTGCACCTCTATAATTCTATTATATCGAAGATATTTCCAATTTTGTTACAAAGTGTGGAAAACGTCTAAATTCTCATGATAAAATGGGCCAACGGAGGTATTTTATGCAATACATAGATCAAATCAATGAAGCTGCAGACTTTCTGCGTCCATCTTTTTCTCAGCCGATCGACTTAGCCATCATCCTAGGTTCCGGACTCGGTCCCTTAGCCGATCAAATCAAAGCTCCAAAGATCATCCCCTACAAGGACATCCCTCATTTTCCTACATCGACAATTGCCGGTCATGCCGGTTGTCTTTATCTAGGGACTTTAGGAAATAAGACCATTCTCGCCATGAAAGGACGGGTCCATTATTATGAAGGCTATGACATGAAAGAAGTCACTTTCCCCATTCGTGTCTTTAGCAAGCTGAATATTCAAAAGCTCATCGTGACCAATGCCTGCGGTGGCATCCGTGATGATCTAAAACCTGGTGATCTTGCTTATTTAACTGATCACTTTTCCCTCTTCTGCCCTTCCCCATTAAGAGGTCCTAATCTTGATGAATTCGGTCCTCGTTTTTGCGATATGAGTGAAGTCTATGATCATGAGATGATCAAAGTCGCCTTAGATGCATCCAAGACGACCGGGATCACGATCAAGCCAAGTGTTTATGCCTACTTTAAAGGTCCACGCTTTGAAACCCCAGCAGATATTCATGCTTATCGTGTCATGGGTGCGGATACCGTTGGTATGTCCACTGTCCCAGAAGCCATCGTTGCCCGCCACTGTGATATGAACGTCTTAGGTCTCTCCCTGATCACCAATAAAGCCGCTGGCTTATCAGATCAGAAACTGTCCCATCAGGAAGTTCAGGAGATGGCTGATCTTGCGTCCAAGAAGTTTGTCACGCTTGTCACTGAGATTATTAAAAATTTATAAGAGAAGAAAAAGCTAAGATCATTTGAAAGATCTTAGCTTTTCACGTTTAGAATTGTTTGATCATATCGACTAAGTGTTCAACAGTAAAGCCTTTGACTTTGAAGACTTCCGCAGCTGGTGCTGATGTCCCAAAATCATCAACAGTTAAATACTGACCTTTATAGCCGACGAATTCACCCCATGACATTCTCGAACCAGCTTCTACGGCAATACGTTTTTCAACGTTAGATGGAAGAACGGATTCAATATAATCTTTAGACTGACGTTTAAAGACATCCTGACATGGCATAGAAACAACACGGATCTTCTGATCATTGATCTGTTTAGCCGCTTCCATGGCTAATGAGACTTCTGAACCAGTGGCGATCAAGATCACATCTGGTGTTCCTTCGCAATCCTTTAAGATATAGCCACCACGTTTGGCTTCTCTTGAACCAGAAACTAAAGCTAATGGCTGACGTGATAAGATCAGCGTCGTTGGATGATCATTTTCGGTGAAGGCAGCTTCATAAGCGACCTTTGTTTCTGTTTCATCACATGGTCTCCAGACATCCATATGCGGAATACTTCTTAACATCGTCAGCTGTTCGACCGGCTGATGTGTTGGACCATCTTCCCCCACACCGATGGAATCATGAGAGAAGATATAAGTTGTTGGAATGCCCATCAAAGCAGTCATTCTGGCAATTGGCTTTAAGAAGTCAGAGAACGTAAAGAACGTCGATACATAAGTTCTTGTTCCACCATATAAAGTAATGCCGTTAGCAATGGTAGCCATACCATTTTCACGAACACCGTAATGAATATTACGTCCCTCATAAGTTTCGGCATTGAAATCTGGATACTTGCTTAAATATGTTTTGACGGAAGTGCCTAAGTCAGCACTGCCGCCCCAGATACTTGGGAAACGATCAGCTAAAGCACTTAAGATCTCACCAGAGATGCCTCTTGTGGCAATCGGCTGATCATGAACTGGCTGATAGAATTCATCAGTAAAGAATGTCGCAAAGTCTGGTTCAAAGTATTCTTTAAGAAGTTTCGCCATGTCTGGGTAAGTCTTCTTATAATCTTCAAACATCACTTTCCAGGCATCATACTTTTCTGTCTTTTTGGCCATGCTTGCTTTGGCATGATCATAAACATCCTGATCACAGATAAAGTGCGCATCAGGATCAAGACCTAAGTTTTCCTTTAAAGCACGGACATTCTCTTCACCAAGTGGAGCTCCATGAGATGCTTCACTATCTTCCTTAGGAGAATGGGCCCCGATCAATGTCTTCACTTCGACAAAGACAGGCTGATCAGATGGCTGCGATGCTTCTTCTAATGTTTTGATGATGGCATCATAATCATCACCCTGATCTAAGGTTATAACTTTAAAGCCTAAAGCTTTCATCTTGGCAGGAACGTCTTCACTGAACGTGATCTTCGTGTTCCCTTCAATAGAGATGTGGTTATTATCATAAAGAATGACAAGATTGTTTAATTTCAAATTTCCCGCTAGCGATAAGACTTCACTAGAGATTCCTTCCATTAAGCAGCCATCACCGCATAAAGCATACACTTTATGATCAAAGATCGGATAATCTTTCTTATTAAAGATGCTTGCTAAATGCTTTTCTGCCATAGCCATACCAACAGCCATGCCAAGACCAGTCCCAAGTGGACCTGTCGTAGCTTCGACACCTTCTGTCACACCATATTCAGGATGACCAGGTGTCTTTGAATGAAGCTGTCTAAACTGTTTGATATCATCCATCGACACATCATAGCCATAGATGTGTAAAAGACTATAAAGTAAAGAAGATGCATGACCGGCAGATAAAATAAAACGGTCACGGTTTAACCATTTGACATCTTTTGTCGTAATATTTAAGAACTGATCCCAGAGACCATAAGCCAATGGCGCAGCACCAAGCGGCGTACCAGGATGGCCTGATTTCGCCTTTTCAATCATATCAGCACATAAAGCGCGAATCGTACTGATCGTTTTTGTATCGATGTTATTCATACAATATTTCTCCTTTTTTTCATCAACTATAGTTTACCACAAAAAGGCAAATGTAAAAGAAAAATAGGATGTTTCCATCCTATTCGATCTTGGTAATTGTTAAATTTGGAAAAGCGCCGTTCAAAGTCGTTAAGACTTTCGCTTCATCACCGCCGTTACCATGAATGTAAATACGGTTTGGACGTTTCATTCTGGAACGGTAGTTAATATAAGACTTCGTTTCCCTATAATTGGAGCTGACGCCTGTCACATATGTATAAAGATCATAAGTGACGACTTCTCTTGAAGAACGAGATCCACCAAACGTCACTTTATACACCCCAATCGCAATATCGCCAGTCTCACTTGGTGAGGCAGAATCTTTTGCAAAATAGAGATTCTGGAATTCATACGTATAGAACGTTGGATCATAGGTTTCATTAAAAGCCGTCTTGAACGCTTTATTGGCATCCTTCTTGATGGCCTTCTTGATTTTCTTAGGGATTGAGAATCCATCCGCAAAGCGATACATCAGATGATTGACCGTGTAGGTCTTAGAGGCATTCAAGATATGAATACGATAATGTGAAGCAAGAGACTTTGAATACGTGGCAGTGATCTTGATTCGATCACCATTCTTCAATGTCCGTCTTGTTGGATAGTGATATGTAACGGTCTTCATAAATTCCTTGACCTTACTGCTGTCACTGTCCATCAAAGAAGTAAAGTTCGTAATATACCCTTTGCCACTTTCGCCGGCATAATCAAAGTCGATCGTATTGATCAGATCCAAATTAATGAAGTTGAAGTACTTGTCATAAACGGTATAGACGGTTGCGGTACCACCGATCAGGCACACAACTAAGAAAATGATCAAGGCCAGCTTACGCTTTGGCGTCATCGGTTTCTTCATTGGCACTTCATTGGCATGTTCAAATGGATATTTCTCATAATAATGAGGCACAGAAGCATAACTGTTCGTGACTTCGATCGTCTTCGCATCCGGATCTTCGATTTGATCAAGATTGGCCGCATGTCTTGGCGGTGCTTTAAAAGTATTCTTATCGATCTTGATCTTCTCATCCTGTTTTAAAAGCTTTTCCACCCGACTGAATGGAATCTTTAAGTCGACGGATTCTAAGACGATCTTATGATGCATTTCTAAGAAATAAACAAAGTGCAGTGCTAACATGATGGCTCCGACAAAGCCGCATTCCACGAAGACCATCCCACGGGAAAGCAAGGATGCAAACCCAGATGTATTGGTGATCAAAGAAATAATATAATCATACTTATTGTTAAGAATGTTCGTCGGCGTCTTGCCCACTTCCTTGGCAAAAGAGCCTAAGTTATTCAAAGTGATCGTAAAGTTGAACCCGGAAAATAAGGAGAACAAGCAAATCAGGCCTAAGATGATCGAAGCCAGATAGATCTTTCGCTTTGTCTTATGATGGCTCCATAAACTCAAAAGTAAATAAACGATCGTTAAGATCAATGAACCATAGAAACAGCCACGGATCAAATTGACATAAGTGGAAAGCTGTTTGAGATTAGCGAGCTGCGCATGTGTCATATGCACTAAGTCCATCGTTGAAAACAGTGATGTAAAGGATGTATATAACATAAAGAAGAGGATGACCATCAAAGTCATCATGATCCCAATGAATAGTCCTAATAAAGAGATTCTTTCTTTTCTTGTCATATGCGACACCTACTCTCTGCGCGGGAAGTAGAGCTTCCCACCAATCTGTAATTTGAGAACGATGCACATCAAAAGCATGCCTACACTTAAGTAGCCGCTGATCGTAAAGGCAAAGAGCATCGACATTAAATGTTTCAAACGCTGTGCTTCATTAAGCCCCTTGATCATGGCATTGACCTGACTGGTCATGCCTAAGTTCATATAAGCAGTCATCTTCACTAAGTCAAAGCCATAAGCCATGAGACCTAAGAGAATGATGATAAAAATAAAGTGAATCAGATACATGCCATTCTTCTTGTTCTGCATAAAACGAATGAATGAAATGATACCGATAAAAATTGCTAAAACGATCACGATGACATAAGCGATAGGGAAAAAAGTATAGTGATCCAAAGCCTTGATCATGGTACTTGAGGCATTGTAAGGCATCAAAGACCAGCTGGTGATAAAGACAAAACAAAGTGTCACAACACACATTACGATGATCACATTGCTTAAAAAACGGTAGCCACTACACTTTTCAAAAAAACGCTGCATTCATCATCTCTCCTTCCCTATAATCTTATTAACGCTTAGATATTTATATCATTTTTAAAACATTATGCAAGCAAAAAACAAGCATTATAAAATGTTTTTTTATCTTTTATGCAGTTCTTAAGAATTCATTAAAAGATTCATAACAATTCTCTTAACATTTTCTTATAAAATACTTATTTATTCAATCGTAAAGGTTTTGTTTACCATTCCCGTAAACTTATTCAACCCTTTGATGACGATCGTTCCCTGGCCTGTCTGTTTATTGTTTTCATAGGAAACGACATAGTCAATGCCTTCTCGTAATGTCAGCTTGCCATAAGTCAAACGAATGCTTGGTCGAATCTCCTTGCCAGTATATTTATTGACCTTTTTATAGGAAGCCTGAACATTTCTGATTGGCACAAGCGTTTCATCCCCATAGAGGGAAAGATCATAAGCTGTGCCCTCATGAGGATACAGACTACGACCTGGCATATTCTTAAACACCGGAATGCTTAAAGAACGACTGACATGATCACTGTCAACAGATAAGTAGCTATTCATCATATGCTTGGCTTCCTCCATTGGCGCAGTGATATTTAACATATAAACGTTCGTATTTAAAACACGACTGCCTAGATCAAAGCGCTGTTCATAAAGGGTCATCTGATTTTTATAATGTGAAGCTATATAAGCCACGCCCCCATTGATGGCTTTCTCTCTGGTATCCCAGCCTTGTCTTTTCGCATAGTCAATGCCTGACTGAGCGCCCGTATTGGCGCCGATATTAAAGATGTTATAGTATTTTTTCGAAGCATCACCACTCGCATAGGCGCCTTTGACGCCAATGCCGCCACCACCATTTTCCTGTTTGGCACGAGTGGCAATATTACTTAATGACATATTATATTTCAGACACGCATTTTTTAACAATGTCGCATAGCTTTGGTGGGACAAAGGATCCGTACCAGCTAAATAGGTGCCCTTTAACATCTTTTCGATCTGCCCTAGCGTCTCTTCACTATTATAGCTCAAGCGTTCAAACACGCAGGCCCGATCGGCAATCAGACTATTGCGAGGATCCAAGACAAAACGCACTAACGAAAGAGACGCACGACGCCAGCTTGAACCTTCCAAGACCGTACTTGAGGCGATCATCGAAGGATCCGTATACGTCGTTAAAGCTTTCGTCTGATACACCCTTGCACAATAATCAAAGCTGTATGGAACATTCTTGATCATAAAGATCCACTGTGGATAAAGAGCATGCAAATTTCTTAACAGCTGTTTATAGCTGTCAGGAAATAAAGCAATATTGTTTTCAAATGACGCATCGTAATGATAGATCAACACATTCTTTTGACTTACATACCCAGTATGTTTCTGTGAACGCTGGTAGATCGTGACATGATAAGATGAGCCACTTTGACGATCCGCCACGAGGCTTGTCCCCATCGGTAAGGTCACATCATCTAACTTTACAGCCTTCTTTAACAGTACGACCTGGGGATCAATAGCCTTTTCGGCAATCTTCTGATGATAAAAGCTATAGATGCCTGCTAAGATCAAGGCAGCCACTAAAAGATATAAGACATGTCTTCTTGTCTTTTTGACTTTTC
>ONFH01000123.1 GCA_900317015.1 uncultured Erysipelotrichaceae bacterium
CAGCGGAAAGTCAGTACCTAAAAAATCAGTTTCATCACTCAGATATGCAGGCGGATATGCACTCATTCCAGACTAAAGGATTATATAAAGGAGGTGACATGTGCGGCTTCCTCCCACGAATAAATTCGCGGGTCTCCAGCCGCACGTTTTTATGAAAGATCTCATTCATGGTAATATTTTATTGATCGTCTGCTGCGCCTTTTATTTATTATGGTGGTGTCTAGCCTTTCATCCGAGCAAGACGATGTCCAAGATGATCACCGGTCCGATCATTGCCTTTGCGGCGGCTGTTGGCATCGTCGGCGGTTATCTCGTCTTACGTGCCATCAGTAACATCAGTTTATCACGTTCCTTGATTGGCGGCTTTAAGCTCTTAGGCATTGGGGCCATTGTCTATGTGGTCCTGCTTCTCATCAGCTTTTTTGTTTTGAATCGTCCTGTTACGACGGAATTATTATTGATCGTCGGCTGGGCGACGCTACAGATCAGCTATACGAACGTACTTTATGGAACGTCTCATGTGTCATTCATGACTGCCATCATTCTGATCTTATTGATCATTGCCTTTGCGGTGGCGAGTCTTGTCGCTTATATGTTTTATTATCAATTAGAAGCGATGGCTTCCTATATTGATGGGATGATTCCTCTTGTTTTAGTGATGGTCATGATGATCGTGACAACGCTCTTTTCCCTTTAAACGTGTGTTTACACACGTTTTTAAAATGGCTCAAAAATTAGAGATAGTCGACAAATAGTTAGCTCGCGTTAGGATAACACGATGTTACGAATACAAAAATATTTTCGACCTTGTATATCGTAAAGCATCCGTTTATAATAGACGTACACATTAAGGAGGAATATACAATGTGGTTTGACAATACAGTATTTTATCAGATCTATACATTAAATATGGTCGGTGCTTCCACAAAGGAAAATGATGGGGAAGTGCATGAACACCGTATTTTAAAGATCAAAGACTGGTCTGACTATATGCAGGAGATGGGATTTAAAGGCGTTTACTTTAATCCATTATTCTCTTCAGGAACGCACGGATACGATACGATCGACTATCAGCGTTTAGATGAACGTTTAGGAACGAACGAAGACTTTAAGGCGGTCGTCAAAGATCTTCATGATCATGACATCAAGGTGGTCGTTGATGGTGTCTTCAATCATGTCGGTCGTCATTTCTTTGCCTTCGAAGATGCCAAAGTCAATCGTGAAAACAGCCGTTACAGAGACTGGTTCCGTATCGATTTCAATGGCAATTCAGATTATAATGACGGTTTCTGGTATGAAGGCTGGGAAGGTCATTATGAACTCGTCAAATTAAACTTAGATAATCAGGAAGTTCAGGATTATATTAAAGATTCTATTCGTTACTGGATCGAATACTTCGATATTGATGGCATTCGCTTAGATGTCGCTTACTTATTACCAAGATGGTTTATGGCGATGATCTCAGATTATGCCAGAAGCTTAAAACCTGATTTCTTCATGTTAGGAGAAGTCATCGGTGATAATGCGGACTACATGTATAGTGAAGGCCATCTAAATGCCATTACGGACTATCCATGTTATAAGAGTATCTGGTCTGCTTTCAATAGCTTGAACTTATTTGAGATCGCTCATACATTGAAGCGTTCTCGTGGCGAAATGTATAAGAACCGTCTGCTTTGGACATTCTTAGATAACCATGATGTTTCAAGAATTGCGAGCACTTTAACAGATCCTGACAAATTACCAATCGCTTATGGTCTGCTCTTTGCGATGCCTGGGGCACCATGTGTCTACTATGGCTCTGAATGGGGCATTGAAGGCGAAAAAGTCCCTGGTCAAAGTGATGATGCTTTAAGACCAGCTCTTGAGAAGCCTGAACCAAATGAATTAACAGAAACGATCAAAGCGATGATCGAAGCCCGTAATATCCATAGTGCTTTACGTAATGGTTCCTTTGAAACTTTAGTTTTAAATAATAAGCAGTGGCTCTTTGAACGTAAGAATGAAACAGAACGTGTCATTGTCGCCATCAACTTAGATGATGCACCTTATGTGGCACACTTTGATGCCAAATGTGGTCAGGCCGTTGATCTGATCACCGGCAAGCTCCATGACTTTGGCGGCGGTTCTGAACTCGCCCCTAAGAGCGTGGCTTACTGGTTATGTGAACGATAAACAGAGTATGATAAAAGCCAGATTTCAATATGAGAAAATCTGGCTTTTTTAAACGTGTTTTGTAAGATCTAGCAGCAGGCGGACAAGGATCGCCGTTCCTACCACGAATTCAATGATCGAATAGAAGGGCAGACCAAAGAGGATCTTTGGCAGGTCACTTAGGACGAGTAAGCTCGCACTCATATAGAGCACGCCCACAATGATCGCCAGCGTAATGTTATGATTATTACGACGAGATTCACGTAAGCTCTTCATATCCGCATCGGACTGTATATTGATCGTCAGATGACCATTCTTGATCTGCTTTAAGACATCGGCACTCATGGAAGGAATACGGATCCCTTTACGACCATTCGTATAAAGGACCTGGGCTAACTGAATGAGCTGGGTCTTCAGATCTAAGTCATGGGTCATTTTATGACGCAAGTGATTGGCAAGGATCTCAAGCAGATTGACATGATCAGACACTTTACCTAAGGTGCCTTCCATCGTGATCATTGAACGAGCAAGTAGCGTTAAGTCCGCCGGGACGGCAATCTTATTGGATTCAATGATCTTGATCACACCTTCGATCAATGGTCCTAGATCAAATTCTGAGAAGTTTGTTTCCTTATATTTCTCGACGATCATATCGAGCTGATGGATCAGCTGATTCTGATTGATCTCCTGTTCCGGTTTGACAAGCAGTAAGAATGCTTCTTCTAAGTCATAAATATCATCATCGACGATCGCATAGACAGCTTTGGTAATAATACGCTGGGTCTCCGCGGTGAGGACGCCCATCATGCCAAAGTCGATCCAGCCAACTTTATGATCATAAATATGAATATTGCCAGGATGTGGATCAGCATGAAAGAAGCCATCATCTAAGATCTGCTTGACATAGTTTTCGGCTGTCTTCGTGGCGATCTCATCCATATCATAGCCTTCTTCAGTCAAATGGATCTTATCGTCGATCTGATATCCGCCAATATTGGTCATGACGAGCATCTTACGGGTCGTATATTCATGATAGACCTTAGGCGTGAGGATATAGTTGACATCACTGTTAAAGGATGTAAACTTATCAATATTTTCCGCTTCCTTAATAAAATCCATCTCTAATTGAGAGGTACGCCATAATTCTTCGACGACGCCTTTGAAATCCAAAAGATTACCAGCCGGTGCAAACTTCAACATGCCACAGGCACGGCGTAACAGTTTGATGTCCGCTTCCATCGTTTCATAAATATGGGGACGCTGGATCTTGATGACCACATCATCCCCATTGATCAATGTTGCTTTATGGACCTGAGCAATCGACGCACTGCCAAGCGGTGTCGGATCGATGCTGGCAAAGACTTCGGTCGTATGATTGCCTAATTCTTCTTCAATTGATTCCTTAACGATGGAAAAGTCCATCGGATTGACTTCGGTACGAAGCTTCTCAAGTTCCTTGGTATATTCAAGTGGCAGCATGTCACTGCGCATCGACATGATCTGCCCAAATTTGACATAGGTGGGACCAAGGTCCTCAAGGATCTCACGCAGTTTGACAGGGGTGAGACCACGAATGATATGATGTTTCTGCAGGATGGCTAAAATCTCACTTAAACGCTTGGAAGCGTGTGTTTCATTTGCCGCTCTTGCCATTAGTCATCTTTTTCCTCTGCTTTTTCTTCTTCTTCCGCATCAAGTTCTGCAAGTTTTGCTTTTAAAGCATCACGCTGTTCTTTAGACATCTTATCCACTTTGTTCATCATGGATTCGCTGACTTTATCAGCAGCTTTTGTCTTTAATTCTTCATTTAAGACTTTGCCCTGATCAACGGTAATTTCACCTTTCTTAACTAAGTCTTCAACGATCTCCTTTGATTTGTCAACAGTGGTAGCGGCTGCGCCGATCCCCATTAATAATAAGTTCTTTGTTAATTCTCCAAATTGCATAGCATATAGCTCCTTTCTCATTTCTTTATAATTTTATTTTACCATAAATTTGTAAGCGTGTAACAATTTTAGCCTATTCTTAAAAAAGGAACAATAAAAATGGTATAGTCTTACACTATAATGGCTTAGAGAATTGATTTTTATTTGTAAAGAGCTTAAAATAAGCCACGGGAGGATTTTATCCATGTTAATGAAAACGAAAAATATTAAAGATTATATTGGTGTGTTCGACAGCGGCGCTGGCGGCACGACCGTTTTAAAAGAGTGTGTCAAGCTCTTACCAAATGAAAACTTCTATTATTATGGTGACAGCAAGCATGCTCCATATGGCGAAAAGAGTACCAAAGAAATTCAGGACCGTACGATGGAGGCCATCAACCAGATGCTCAACCACGGTGCGAAGGCCATTGTCGTCGCCTGCAATACGGCTACTAGTGCAGCCATCTGGCTTGCTCGTGATGTCTTTCCTGATGTCCCAATCATCGGTGTGGAACCGGCTTTAAAGCCAGCCACAGCTGATCATAAGAACATCGTTGTTTTAGCCACGGAAAAGACATTAGCTTTAGACAAGTTCCATGAATTAGCAAAAGAATATGCAAAGGATGTCAATGTGTATCCAGTCGCTGGCGAAGGATTAGCTGGGGCAATCGAAGAAGGACACTTAGATGATGAGGTCATTCAGAATTTATTACATAAGTGTCTGGATCAGTATGTTGGCAAGGCTGATGCCATCGTTCTTGGCTGCACACATTATCCAATTATTAAAGATCAGATCTTAAAGATCTTAGATGTCGACTGCTATGATGGAGGCGAAGGCACAGCACGTCAGTTAAAGCGTAAGCTCGAAGAAAACGGCTTATTAACAAAGAGTGAAGAAAAGGGCAATGTCTTATTTGAATCTTCGCTTGATGAAGCCGTCGATCTTTATAAAAAGGTCTATGACGCCTACAACATTTAGTTATGACCTTAGTTCAGTTAAAATACGTTTTACAGGTCGCTGAGGATGGCTCCATCAATGAGGCGGCGAAGAATCTCTTTATTTCCCAGCCGTCTTTAAGCAATGCCATCAAGGATATTGAAGAAGAATTACAGCTCTCTTTATTTCATCGTACCAATAAAGGCATCACCGTAACCAATGAAGGGCAGGCCTTCCTTGGTTACGCAAGAGCTGTCATTGAACAATATGCTTTACTTGAAGAGCGATATCTAGATAAACGCAATACCAAGATCAGTTTCTCCATTTCCACGCAGCACTATTCATTTGCGATCAACGCCTTTGTCAAGCTGTTAAAAGAAGTGGACTATGATACCTATAATTTTTCTATTGAAGAGACGAAGACGAATGAGATCATCGAGAATGTCAAGAACATGAAAAGTGAGATTGGCATTCTCTATATGAATGACTTCAACCATGATGTCATTTCGAAGATCTTAAATGAATCAAACTTGATCTTCCATTCGCTTTTTGTCGCAAAACCACATGTCTTTATGGCTGTCAATCATCCCTTAGCCAATGAAAAGACCTTGACCTTAGAGCAGTTAGATGAGTATCCATACTTATCATACTTACAGGGGGATACGAACTCGTTCTATTTTATGGAAGAGATCCAGTCCACGTATCCGCATAAGAAATCCATCAAGGTCAGTGACCGTGGGACCTTATTTAATTTAATGATCGGCTTACAGGGCTATACGATCTCGACCGGGATCATCTTTAATGAATTGAACCCGGAAGTCGTCTCGGTGCCATTATTAGTGGATGATTATATTGAAGTTGGCTATATCACGCATAAGAAGTCCTTTGTGACGCCTTTAGCAAAACGCTATTTAGAATTATTAGAAGAATCCTGCCATGATTCCGTGGTGAAGGAAGAGAGTCGTTAAATTTTTATTTTTTTTAGTTGTTCATATGCAATTCATACTGTTCATGGTACAATACGTATGGAGGTTAGATATGAAAGAAAATACGAATGCTAACACTCAGGACGTGCCGCTCTTGACGGACGATCAGCTTTTAGAAAAACAGAAATATTTATCAGATAAGAAGTATTTAACAGATGAAGAAGTCTGGGAGCTCGTCGCAAAATTACAGCGCTGGCACGTAGAGGCCTAAGCCTCATTTAGGATCATAATTATTTTAGAATAAGCAGGTACGCCTGCTTATTTCTTTTAAGGGGAGATGAAATTATGGATGAAGAAAAGAAGGATCAGGCCGTTGATGCGACGGTCAACGAGTCCCATGAAGGACCCAAAGAGGACCATCCAGAAACGGAAAGGCAGCGCAAAAAGCGCTTAAAGAAAGAAGCCAAAGCCGCTAAAAAACAAAAACGTAAAGAAAAATATGAAAGTAAAAGCATTGTCAAAGAGAACTTATTAGCGTTCCTGATTACATTTATCTTATTCGTGGTCTCAGAATACTTTACACTGACACCGATCAATATTCGTGATAAGACATTCTTAATGACCTTGCCTTGTGTCTTGATCATCTTTATGATCTTAAGACTGCTATTCTTACATCGTTTTGGCAAGTCGAATATTATATTGCTTACGATCTGTGCTTTATGTGTCTGTATGTTTTATACTGGCGATTATTTCTCTTCAAAGTTCTTCTTTGCCAAGGAATATGCCAATCAGATTACTTTGAAAAAATCCAATAAGTTTTATGAAGATATGAAAAACGTCAAGGAGACGCAAGTCCCTGTCGTGGATAAAGCATCGGCTATCAAATTAGGGGATAAGAACATGGGTTCGATCTCAAACTATGTCTCTCAGTTCAAAGTTGATAAAACGTATAATCAGATCAACTATAGAGGCAAACCTTATCGTGTCACGATGCTTGATTATGGCAGCAATATTAAATGGCTCACCAATCACTTCGATGGTCTGCCAGCTTATATCCGTGTTGATATGACGACCCAGGATACCGAAGTTGTCAAGTTATCAAAGCCCATCAAATATTCTAAGACCGATAAGATCTTTAGAGATATCAACCGCTATATTCGTTTCCGCTTCCCATTTTCTATGTTTGATAGTCCATCCTTTGAATTAGACGAGAATGGCACACCATTTTGGGTCGCTCCTGTCTATACGTATAAGATCGGGTTATTTGGCGGGAAGGATATTATTGGGGCCATTACCGTCAATGCTCAGAACGGTCAGGCCAAATATTACTCCGTTAAGAAAGTTCCAAGCTGGGTCGATCGTGTCTATCCAGCCAGCCTGTTAATGAAACAGTTAAAGAACATGGGGAAATATTCAAAAGGCTATTTGAATACGATCTTCTCACAGAAGGGCGTCTTAAAACCAACATCTGGCTATAACTATGTGGCCATTGGTAAGGATATCTGGTTAACGACTGGTTTAACAAGTGTCTCAGGTGATTCTTCCAACGTCGGTTTTGCCTTAGTCAATACGCGTACAAAGGAAGGCCGCTACTATCCAATCAGTGGAGCGACCGAAGCAAGTGCGATGAAGAGTGCAGCCGGTAAGGCACAGGAACATGGCTATAAGCCAACGTTCCCAATTCTCTTAAATATTGAGAACGTCCCAACGTATTTCTTATCATTAAAAGATAATGAAGGACTCGTTAAGAAGTATGCCTTCGTTTCCGTTGAACATTATGAAACAGTCGGCATCGGTGATACAGTTAAGGCTGCTCGTGATAATTATTATAAGCTGATGAAGGAATCTGGACATTTGAAGGAGTCTGTGCCACAAGGCAGTGTCACCGGTAAAGTCACGGCCATCAAGGATGTCGTCGTCAATGGCACAACGACTTATTATATTAATGTTGAAGGGGCATCTAATACGTTTATTGCCTCCGTCACCTTAAATGATCAGTTGCCAACAGTACAGGTCGGCACGAATGTGACGATCACTTATGCAACCGGCCAAGAACAGGCTTTAAATGCTTTATCCGTTAAGATCAATGGCTAATAAGGAGCTGCGTGAAATGCGCGCTCTTTTTTTATTAAAACCGTTGTCAATTAGCGACGAAAGCCCCATGGCTTGTCACGGGGATGAAAGTCGCTTTTTTCTATGCTTTTATAGACAAATTTATAGAAAAGGTATTTAATATAAGTAGATTAAGGATTGATAACTCTGACATTCGACAGCTTCTTTTTCAAAATGTCATGGACGGGAATGTAGTACTGGCCTGTCGATTTCATGCATACTTTCTGACAGTCAAGTTCTGAAAACCAGTCAGCACATTTGGCGAAATCCTTATAGAATGTCGAAATTTTTTTGTAACAAACTTCTATTAAAAAGGGCAGAGTACCACGTCCATATCTCTGATATGGGCGTGGATGAATGCCCACTCACTGATTCTGAATATAAGACTGA
>ONFH01000217.1 GCA_900317015.1 uncultured Erysipelotrichaceae bacterium
GCGACCGTTGTCGTCTTACGCTACATGGCGTGGCAGAGATACCACTTCCATTGGGCGAAGCACAATGGGAGTGGAGAATTCATTAGGACAGTCTGGATCAGGCAAATCGACACTCTTAAATCTTGTTGGTGGGATCGACGTCATGACTGAGGGAATGATGAGTATTGATGGACAAATCATCAAGAATATGAATGAAGATGAACTCACACGGTATCGCCGTGAACATATAGGTTATATTTTCCAGCAGTATAATCTGATTCTTGATTTAAGCGTCCGTGAAAATATCGAAGTAGGGGATTATTTAAGTCAAGATCCTCTTGATATGGATGAACTGTTAGACATGTTAGGTTTAACAAAACTGTAGGATCATTTTCCTAACGAACTCTCTGGCGGTCAGCAGCAGAGAACGGCCATCGGGCGTGCCGTCATCAAAAATCCAACACTGCTTTTGTGTGATGAACCAACTGGGGCTCTTGATTCAAAAACATCAAAAGATATCTTATCGCTTATTGAAAAGATTAATGAACATTATCATGCCACCATTATGATGGTGACCCATAATGAAGCTATCGCAAATATGGCTGATCACGTCATTACAATCCTTGATGGAGAAATTCTCTCTGATGTAAAAAATGAAAATCGTATGAAAGCAGAGGATATCATTTGGTGAAAACGCCGCTTCATAAACGTTATCCACGTCTTTTAAAGAGAGATTTTTCCAGATATTTTGTCATTTTTGTCCTCATTTGTATCAGTATTTCTATCGGTTGTGGCATGCTGGTGGCAGGTGGCTCGTTAATGAGCGCTTATAATGAAAGTTTTAATCAATACAACGTTGAAGATGGGTACTTTGAAACAACGAATAGACAAAAGAGTATGTCTGATGCGGTTAAGAAACAGTGTAATGTGTATGAAAACTTCTATCATGATCAAACGGTGAAAAAGAAGACCATTCGCTTTTTTGTAAATCGTACTCATATCGACAAGGTCTGTTTTATGAGTGGTCGCTTACCTAAAGGTGATAATGAAATTGCCTTAGATCGTATGTTTGCGTCTAATAATAGTATTAAAGTAGGCAGTACCTTGTGGAATACGTATAAAGTGGTGGGGTTAGTCGCTTTATCGGACTACAGTTCTTTATTTCAAAAGAATAGTGATTCTATGTTTAATGCCATCAACTTTGGAGTAGGGATCATGAGTCAAAGTAGCTTTAACACTCATTTTGCAAGTTCTAAAATTGTGTATCGTTATTCTTATCGTTTTAAAAAGACAATTAAGGATGATACGATGCGCGCCAAATATTGTGATCAGCTTTTAAAACAGCTTAATAAAGACGATGTGGATCTTTCTGCTTATGTCCCTCGTTATCAGAATCAAGCGATTAGCTTTACCGGCAATGACTTTGGCAGTGATACGGTAGACACACAAATCTTTATCTATGTTTTGATTGCAATCATTGCCTTAATCTCTGCCATCACCATTAGAGAGACGATTGAACATGAATCTTCGACGATTGGGACATTACGTGCTTTAGGTTATAGTCGTAAAGAGATGATGAAGCATTATTTGACCTTGCCGATGCTTGTCACATTCATAGCAGCTCTATTTGGTAATGTGTTAGGATACACGGTGATCAAAGATTATTGTGTAAGTCTTTATTATGGCAGTAATTCCTTACCGACTTATCATACGAAGTGGAATATGTATGCTTTTATGACAACGACAATTATTCCTTTGATTCTCATGTACATGATTCATATGCTTGTTTTAAAGCGTGAATTGAAACGTTCTCCTTTATCACTGATTCGTAAGGAAGAAAAGAAGAAGCGCAAGAAACATGTACACTTATCTCATCAGATGCCCTTTTTACAAAGGTTTTCTCTACGTTTGATTTTGCAGAATAAAGGCGGGCTAAATAATTCTTTTAGTTGGTATTCTCTTTACGAATTTCTTAGGCATGCTTGGGTTAATGATGCCACGTATTCTTAATGACTACTCTTCTTCAATATCAAAGCAGATGTTAGCAAAGTATACCTATATATTAGAAGTTCCTTTCTCCTTGCAGAATGGGAAAGAAGATGAGGTCATTTCTTATATTGAAGGAACCAAGACAAAGGTCAAAAATGCGGAAAAGTTTACCGCTTATTCGTTAAAGACAACAACGGGTTATATCGAAGATGTGAGTCTTTATGGGGTGAAGGATCATAGTCGTTATATTCATCATCATTTTTTGAAGAATGACGTTTTGGTCTCACGAGCCTATGCACAAAAGTGTCATTTGAAAAAGGGGTCAAGTCTAACACTGAAGGAACCTTATAAGAATAAGACCTATCATTTTAAAGTGACGGGTGTCTATCCATATGATGGGGCCATCAGTCTTTTTATGAGCCAAAGTAAGCTCGAAAAGATGTTTGATCTATCTGATCGCTTTGATGACGATATCGATCAGTCACAAGTTGATTTCTTGAATCGTATCTTACGTTTCTTAGATGATACTGGGATCGAGCAGATCTCGAATGAGAATATGACCTATGTACAGCTCTTGACTGGCACTTTAACAAAGAGTGAACAGGCGATGATCAATGATCTATTAAAGAACCATATTCGTGATATCAATACCTTGCTTGATTTCCATTACTTTACCGGTTACTTCTCAAATGCAAAGCTGACCGATTTGAATGAGAAATACGTTGGGCAAGTCATTGATTATCATTCCCTAAATGCTTTAGCCAATCAGCTCATGCATTCGATGGGAGATTTCATGTCTATCTTAACGGTGGCTTCCTTTCTGATCTATTTGATCTTGATGTACTTGTTAGTGAAGATCATGATCGATAAGAATGCACTGTCTATTTCTCTAACAAAGATCTTAGGCTTTAACAATAAAGAAATGATCTTGCTTTACTTAATGCCGATTGCTTTTTGTGTGATCGTCTTTGAAATCATTACACTCCTTCTTGATAACTATTTACTAGATGTCGTCTGGAATATGGTCGTGGCGATGGAGATGAGCGGCTATCTTGGCTATCAGGGCAGTCCTATTGTTTTAGTAGAACTATTTGTAAGTGGGATGATCCTCATGTTTGTACTAGGTTTGATTGAATATCGTTATATTAAAAAGATTCCCATGGACATGGTTTTAAAAGAATATGTTTAATAAATGGAAGATCGAACGTGATATTATGAAAAACAGAAATATTGTAAAGAGAGTTGGCAAAATCGCAAGAAGCAAGTGTTATTTGTTTCGAA
>ONFH01000024.1 GCA_900317015.1 uncultured Erysipelotrichaceae bacterium
AACAATCGTGGCGTGGCAGCGATTAAACACGGCATTTAATCATTCATGAATCATAGTCACAGCAGGAAAATTGCTGTGGCTTTTTTTAGTGAAGATCGTTGGATTGGCACGTAGGAGGAGCGCTTCAATTGGGGGGTTCAATCTCAACTGGTTGAAGTTCTCTGCCTTCCTTTCAGTCTAATCGCATTGGACTTATCTAAACGTAACTGAAATTTATGAGGCATTGGTTCGTCCAGTGCTTTTTTGGTTATGACGTCAATTCAGATTTACATAATTAGACTCGAGATTTTTTGAAAAGAAAGGCAGAACACTTTAGACTCAGTGGAATTTCCTCTATTTCATAAATTCGGAAATAAACATTCTTCATTTCATAAAGCATCAGACTTAAGACAAGAAGTTTCAGTTGTGCTATTAGAGATTGATTTTAGGAAAGGTCCTCTTTATAATAAAAGCAACTTTTTGTTTAAGGATTTGAGAGGATTTTACATGGTTTTTAGTAGTTTATTATTTCTATTTCGTTTTTTACCGATCACCATGCTTGCTTATTATCTCCTGCCTAAGAAAATGCACAATCTGGTCTTATTTATTGCCAGTCTCATTTTCTATGCCTGGGGTGAGCCGGTTTATGTGGTATTGATCTTATTTTCTACCGTTTTGGATTACTGCTGTGGCTGGTTTGTCCATGCAATGCAGGAAAAAGGGCAGTCGAACAAGGCCAAGTTGGGTGTCCTTGTTTCAGCGGTCGTGAACTTAGGTCTACTTGGTTTTTTCAAGTATGCAAACTTCTTATTACGAACGATCCATACGATCACAGGACTTTCGGTGCCGGTGCTTCATTTAGCATTGCCGATTGGCATCTCGTTCTATACGTTCCAGACGATGAGTTATACGATCGATGTCTATCGTAAAGATGCACCGGTGCAGAAGAATTTCATTGCCTTTGGGGCTTATGTGTCTTTATTCCCCCAGCTGATTGCGGGTCCGATCATTCGGTATAAGGACTTAGCCGATCAGATGATCGACCGTACGTTTTCACTCGATCTTTTTACGATGGGCGTTATGCGTTTTATCGTCGGTCTAGGAAAGAAAGTCTTAATTGCCAATCAGGTCGGTGCTTTATGGCATCAGATTGCCAAAATGGGTGGTGGTCTCACGACGGCGACGAGCTGGATCGGCATCTTAGCTTATACGTTACAGATCTATTTTGATTTCTCTGGCTATTCCGATATGGCCATTGGGCTAGGCGGCATGTTTGGGTTCCGCTTCCCAGAAAACTTCAACTATCCTTATGAATCCCGTTCCATTACGGAGTTCTGGCGTCGCTGGCATATGACGTTAGGGACATGGTTCAAGGAATACGTTTATATTCCACTAGGCGGAAATCGAAAAGGCTTTAAACGTCAGATGTTCAACATCGCCGTTGTCTGGATCTTAACTGGCTTGTGGCATGGGGCTTATATGAACTTCGTCTTATGGGGCGTTTATTATGGTGTCTTATTGATCATTGAGAAATTTTTATGGAAAAAGTATCTCTCGAAAGTGCCCGCCGTGTTCCAGCATATCTTTACGATGTTCTTTGTCATGATCGGCTGGAGCTTATTCTGTTACCAGGATATGGCCCATGCCAATGCCTATTTCAATGCCTTATTTTTCCATGCACACGCAGGGCTATTTAATAGAGAGACCTTATACTTATTAAGTTCTTATGGAGCCTTACTGATCATTGGCTGTATTGGCTCATTATCGATCGTCAAAAAGGTCGTCAATCGTCTCTTCTTTACAAAGGAGACGACATTTGGCTATCTCTTAAAGAGTGCCTTTGTGGTCCTGATCTTTGGCGCCTGCTTAGCGATGTTAGTCAATTCTTCGTATAATCCATTCTTGTATTTCAGATTTTAGGAAAGGAGCGCACAATGAAAAAATCAAAACTTATGCTTATGTTCGTCTTTGTCGTCTTAGTCTTTGGCTTTTCCATCGGCTCTTTGATCACGCCGGTCCGTTCGTATTCCGTGCAGGAAAACCGAACACTGACGGCCCATCCAAAGCTGTCAGTCAAGTCGATTCTAAGTGGCAAGTATCAGAAACAGTATGAAAACTTCTTAAGTGATCAGTTCTTTGGGCGTGATGCCTGGGTCTCTTTAGCCACACGTATACAGGCGACTTTCCATCAGAAAGACATCAATGGTGTCTATATTGGAAAGGATGGCTATTTATTAGAAAAAGATGAAGCAGGTGATGTTGATCACCTACAGGTGAAGGACAATGAAAAGTATGTCACGAAGTTCATCAATGCCGCTTCCAAGAAGTTTGGTAAGAAGCATGTTTCTTTCATGATGGTGCCATCGAAAACTTCGATCATGAAAAATAAACTGCCTGATTATGCATCTTATAATGATCATAGTGATGTGATCAAGGCATTAAGACATGATCTCAATGATCCCAATCAGCTGCTTGATTTATCAAAAGCCTTGAATCAAAAAAATAATCAGTATATCTACTATCGTACCGATCATCACTGGACGACACTTGGGGCTTACTATGCATATGATACCTTTGCCAAACAGACCAAAATGGCGACACCACATGCGGCTCCTTATTATCATCAGGTCAAAGCCTATGAAGATTTCTATGGGACGACGTACAATAAGATCCATTTAAAAGTCCCAGCCGATACGGTCACATTATATCGACAGAAAGGGGACACGAAGGTCAAGGTGGCCTTTAATCAGGGCAAGAATTATCATACGATGTACTTTGATGATGCAGCCAAAAAAGGGTTCAACCGTTATGATGTGTTCTTTTCTAAGAATACGTTCCAGGTCGATATCAGAACTCATGCCCATACTGGGAAAACATTATTGATGGCCAAGGATTCCTTTGCGAACAGTTTTGTGCCATTCCTCATTCATGATTATGATCACATCATCATGATCGACTACCGTTATGGCGTCAAACCAATGAATGAGATCTTAGCCGAAAACAAAGATATTACGGATGTCTTAGTCATGTTCAATACGGAAAAGTTCATGCAGAACACAAAACTCAAACCAATTTCTGAAATGAAGAAGAGCAAGACAAGACAGGAATTCAATGCCTCTGAGTTTTTAAGTTAAAGCTTCCTTAGGGAGGCTTTTTTCATCCCTTGAATTCGGTGCAAATGCTAAGATATGTTTGAAACGGAATTGACTTATGTTATAATGCTTTCGAGGTGTACGAAATATGGAAAAGACGAAAGATGCCTATGAACTTGATTTAAATAACATGCCTCAACATGTGGCTTTTATCATGGATGGAAATCGTACATGGGCAAGACAACATCATCGACCAAAATACTTTGGTCATCATGAAGGAACAAAAACAGTCAGAAGGATTGCCTTAGAGTGCAATCGTTTAGGAATTAAAGCAATGACTGTTTATGCGTTCTCGACAGAAAACTTTAAACGTGAAAAGAGTGAAGTCGATTATATCTTTAAATTACCGGCTGAATTCTTTGACAGTTACATTGATGAACTGGTACGTGAAAATGTCCAGATGCTTTATATCGGTCATCTTGAATTAGCGCCTGAGTCGACTCAGAACGTCATTAAAAGATGTGTCGAAAGAACGAAAAACAATACGGGCTTAAAGTTAGTCTTTGCCTTTATCTATGGCGGTCGTGACGATATTATCGAAGCGACGAAGAAGACGGCCATCGCTTATAAGAACAATGAGATCACATTAGATGACATCACCGAAGATTTCTTTGATGATCAGTTAATGACAAGAGGACTGCCTCCCGTTGATCTGATGATTCGTACAAGCGGAGAGGTGCGTTTATCAAACTTCCTGTTATGGCAGTTGAGCTATGCCGAACTGATCTTTGATGACACGTTATGGCCTGACTTTGATGAAGCTGAGCTTCATAAGGATCTTGCCATTTATCAGCATCGTTCTCGTCGTTATGGAGGGGGAAAATAATGAAAACACGTATTATTACGGCGATCGTTTTGATCGCAGTCTTTGTGCCATTAGTGGCCATCGGTGGTTTGCCATTTCAGATCTTGATTGCCGTTGTGGCAGCAGGGGCCGCTTATGAATTATTACATATTGCACATGATCCAAAACCTGGCTATTACTTATATGCCATTTTAGGAATCTTTATTGTCGGATCTGTCCTCTTTAGTCATAAAGAGTTAACAGACGTCAATTATATTGTCTTATACCTGATCGTTTTATTAACATGTGGGATCTTCGATAAGAATATCGACTTTCCAAGATTATCTTATTACTTTACCTCTGGCACATTAGTGGCCGTTGGTTTAAGAATGGTCTACTACATGCGTTTAAACTTAGGTTTAGACTATGTCTTACTTTTAGCCTTTGCGACATTAGGCGCTGATTCCTTTGCTTACTTCGTTGGCCGTGCCATCGGTAAGCATAAGCTCAACCCACGTCTTTCACCTAAGAAAACGATTGAAGGCTCAATTGGCGGAATCGTTCTTGGTGGTGCTTTAGCTGTTGCTTATGGTGTCTTAGCACATATGAGCTTACTAATGGTCTCACTTTGTATCATCAGCTTTGTTTTATCGACAACGGGCCAGATCGGCGACTTGTCATTCTCAAGTATTAAACGAAGCTTCCAGATCAAGGATTATTCTCATATCTTCCCTGGTCATGGCGGGATCCTCGATCGTTTCGATTCCATCATCTTCAATGCGATGGTGTTAGGATTCCTGCTCAATTACATTCCGCATTAAAATTAAGAATCTCTGTTTCAGAGATTTCTTTTCGTATAGGAGGTTACAATGAAAAGAATTACCGTTTTAGGCGTCACGGGTTCCATTGGCACGCAGACCGTTGATGTCGTCAGCCATCATCCTGAATCCTTCCAGATCATTGCGATGTCGGCTGGTCATAACATCAAGAAGCTTGAAGAGATCATGAGCCTCATTGATGTTGATCATATCTGTGTCATGGAAGAAAGTGATGCGAAGGCTTTAAGTGCGAAGTATCCAGACAAGCATTTCTATTTTGGCGAAGAAGGTCTTGTTAAAATTGCAACATTAGAAGAGGCGGATATCGTCTTAAATGCGATCGTCGGCTTTGCCGGCTTAACGCCAACGATCTCAGCTATTAAAGCGAAAAAAGATATTGCCATTGCCAATAAGGAGACATTAGTCGTGGCTGGTCATATCATTATTCCTCTCGTTAAGGAAAATGGTGTGCAGCTTTTACCTGTTGACTCTGAACATTCAGCCATCTGGCAGTCTATGCGTGGCGGCCATCATGGCGAAGTGTCAAAGATCTTATTAACATGTTCTGGCGGCAGCTTTAGAGATAAGTCGTTAGACGAATTAAAGAATGCTACAGTCAAGGAAGCCTTAAATCATCCAAACTGGAACATGGGCGCAAAAATCACGATCGATAGTGCGACGCTTATTAACAAAGGCCTTGAAGTGATGGAAGCACACTGGCTCTTTGACGTCGACTATGATGATATTGAAGTGCTGATCCATCCGGAATCCGTTTTACATTCCGCTGTCGAATTTACCGATACAGCAGTGATCGGTCAGATGGGTACACCGGATATGCGTTTACCAATTCAGTATGCCTTAACATATCCTGATCGCATTGATCTTGTAGGAGCTAAACGCTTATCCTTAGCGGATATTGGCACATTACATTTCTATCATCCTGATACGAAACGCTTTAAAGCTTTACCATTAGCTTATGAAGCAGGACGTACGGGTGGTTCGATGCCTTGTGTCTTCAATGGCGCCAATGAAATGGCCAATGCCTTATTTAGAGAAGGGAAAATTAAATTCTTAGAGATCGTGGATCTTGTCGAATCCGCTATGCGCGCACATACGGTGGTCGAGAATCCAGATCTTGATGCTTTATTTACAATTGACAAGTGGGCACGTGACTTCGTATTAACAAAAGTGGAGGAAGAACATGCTGCAAATACTCATTAATATTATTGTCTTTTTACTGATCCTAACGGCGATCATTACGATCCATGAATTTGGTCACTTTATTACCGCTAAAAAGTTTGGTGTCTACTGTGGCGCCTTCTCGATCGGCATGGGACCAAAGATCTTTAGCCATAAGGGCAAGGAGACTGAATTCCAGATCCGTGCGATTCCGATTGGTGGTTTCGTCACGATGGCTGGTGAGGATGATCAGGAAGAGAATCCTTACTTTGAAAACGTTCCTCATGAACGAACCTTAAAAGGTAAGAAGACTTATCAGAAGGTCATCATCTTCTTAGCTGGGATCTTTATGAACTTCGTTTTAGCCATCGTCATCATGTTTGCCTTAAATACAACGGTCGGCATGGTGGCACAAAAGGGTAATACTTTAGGGACAGTCGTTAAAGACAGTGCGGCTGAGAAGTATGGCTTAAAGGCTGGTGATCAGGTCGTCGAGATCGTCAATACCGATACGCACAAGACTTACAAGATCACGAAGTATAATGATATTACAAGTGCACTCGTACGAAAGACGAAATCAAAAAAGAGCGTTGTTATGAAAGTGACCGTCAAACGTGATGGCAAGACGAAAGTCTGCAACGTCAAAGCGCCGGTCAATACGGAAACGGGTAAATACTATTTAGGCGTTTCTCCAAAGACAAGAAAGATGTCCGTCGGCGAAGCGTTCGTCAGCACCTTTAGTATGATCGGGACGATGAGCGTAGCCATCTTTAGAGCTTTAGAACAGCTCGTCATCAACTTTACTGGCACGGTCAAACAGATGAGCGGTCCAGTTGGTATCTACAATGTCACAGCGCAGGTCACTCAGAGCGGTGATATTGCCAACATCTTCTATTTGACAGCTTTATTATCTGTTAATATTGGGATCTTTAACTTGCTCCCAATTCCAGGTCTTGATGGGGCGCAGACACTGTTTGCGATCATCGAAGGCATCATTCGACGTGAATTACCACAGCGTGTGAAACTGATCTTACAGGCTGCCGGTCTTTCATTAATTCTCTTATTAATGGTCGTTGTGACCTACCAGGATATTTTGAAACTTATGTAAAGGGGAAATCACATTGAACTATATGGAAATATTGCTTCAGCAGTTACAGATCACTGATCATGAAGCATTAAAAGCTGGGATCATTGACAAAGTCGTCGTGCACCAGGATGATCACTATACGTTCTATATTCGTAGCCATCATCTTTTACCTGTCGATGACGTCAATGCCTTATTGGATCACTCATCAGCCTTTCCTTATCCATGTGAGTTCTACTTTAAAGCTGAAGAAGACTACAGTGAAGATGAAGTGTTAGGCTATGCCCACTTCATCTTTCATGCTTTAAGCAAGAAACATATCGAGCTTTCAGCTTTAAGCAAGGATGCACTGTCCTATAAGGATGGCGTCTTGACGATCTTTGCCCTTAATGATATTCAGAAGGGACAGCTAGAAGAAGACCGCAGCTTATTTGAACAGGCCTTTCATCACTTTGGCATGAAGATCATGGCCAACGTGAAAGTGGGTGCCCATAATAAAGAATTTGAGGCCATCCGAGAAGCCGTCAACAGTGAAGCCATCGTCCATGTCGATAAGAAAGTCATTGAAATGGCCACTAAGAGTGCAGCAGAACCAGATGCGAAGCCCGCTTATCGTGGTCGTTCTTATAAAAAAGACTATGATGTCGTACGTATCGATGAGATCGATCAAAATATGCGAGATGTCCAGATCCAGGGCTATATCTTCCGCTGTGAGATCAAGCAGGTCAAAAACGGCAAGCATCTCCAGCAGTTCTTCATTACTGACTATACGGATTCCATCATGGTCAAACGCTGGGAAGATAAGCGTCGTAACACAGTTGAAGATATGGAAAAATATGCCAAAGGCGGCAAGTGGGTCAGAGTTCAAGGGACACTGTCTTATGATAACTTCGCTCATGAAGATGTCATTACAGCTTCACTCGTTGAAGAGATTCCCGCTCCCAAAGAGCGAGAAGATGATGCGACGACTAAACGTGTCGAATTACATTTACATTCATCGATGTCAACACTTGATGGGGTAACACCAATTGATAAATATATTGATCGGGCTGTGAAGTGGGGCCACAAAGCCATTGCGGTCACGGATCATGGCAACGTGCAGTCCTTCCCGGATGCTCAGGCAGCCATTAAAGGGAAAGATATTAAGATGATCTATGGTGTGGAATTAAATATGATCGATCCTGAATTTACGAGCGTGCGTAATGTCAAGTCGATGCCGCTACGTGATCTGACCTTTGTCTCATTCGACTTAGAAACGACCGGCTTATCGCAGGTCGATGATGAGATCACTGAATTCGGGGCTGTTAAAATTTCTAACGGGGTCGTGATCGATCGTTTCGATTCCTTCGTCCGTTCGCCAAAACCGATCAATCCACGTATTTCGGAACTGACAAGTATTACGAATGATGATATTAAAAATGCCCCAACGATTCAGGAGCTGATGCCAAAGATCAAAGCATTCTTTGGTGATGACTTAGTCATCGGTCATAATGGTCGTTTCGATATTGGGATGCTCAACTATGATTTAGCAAAGATGGGAGAGGAACCGATTCAGAACTGCTGGATCGATACCCTTCCTTTAGCAAGACATCTGATTCCTTTGATGATGAGTTATCGATTAGGAAGAGTCTGCTCTTATTATAAAGTGCCTTACGATGCGGAAAGTGCCCATCGTGCCGACTATGATGCCGAAGTCTTAGGTTTAGCCTTTATTGCGATGGTCGAAGACATGAAGAAACGAGGCGTGGAAAATGTGGATCAGATCAATGATCTGCCAATGGAAGATGCCTATAAGCATGCGTTCTGTTACCATATGACTGCTTTAGCTGTGAATCACGATGGTTTAAAAAACATGTTTAGAATCGTCTCGGAAGCCAGTACGAAGTACTTCTACCGCAGTGACCGTATTCCAAGAGAACGCTTGATCCATTATCGTGATGGCTTATTATATGGCTCATCATGCGTCAATTCGAAAGTCTTTGAAATTGCGGCCACACGTAGTGAAGAAGAGCTTTGTGAAGAGATCCGCTTCTATGACTATATTGAGATCCAGCCATTACAGGATGCGGCCTGGATGGTCGATCGAGGCAAATATGAATCCCTCGATGATATTCAGAGAATCTATGAACGAATCATCAAATGTGCCAAAAAAGAGGGCAAGCCGATCGTCGCCACGGGGGATGTCCATTTCTTAGATCCAAATGATAAGGTCTATCGTGATATCTTAACATCGAATGAAAAGATTACGATCAATGGACGACCACATCCATTACTCGATCGTAGTAATCCCTTAGCCCCAACACCAGACTGTTACTTTAGAACAACGAAGGAAATGTTAAAATGTTTCCCATACTTAAGTGACGATGAATGTTATGAATATGTCGTCACCAATACAAATAAACTCGCGGATATGATCGAAGACAATATCCAGGTCGTCAAAGATAAACTGTATCCGCCTCATATCGAAAACGTAGATGAAAAGTTTAAGGACCTCTGTTTCAAGACCGCTCATGATACGTATGGGGAAGTCTTACCAACACAGGTCAAGGAACGTCTAGAATTCGAAGTGGACAATATCATTAAACATGGCTATGCAGTCATCTATTATATTTCGGCTTTATTAGTCCATGCCTCTAATGATGATGGGTATCTAGTCGGGTCCCGAGGATCCGTCGGTTCGTCCTTTGCGGCGACAATGTCCGGTATTTCCGAAGTGAATCCTCTGCCGCCACATTATCACTGTCCAAAGTGTAAGCATACGGAATTCGTCGATGATATTCCTGATGGCTTCGATCTTCCCGATAAGAAGTGTCCAGTCTGTGGGACGTATATGAAGGCCGATGGTCATAATATTCCATTCCAGACCTTCTTAGGATTCAACGGGGACAAGGTTCCTGATATCGACTTAAACTTCTCTGGTGAATATCAGCCAAAGGCCCATGAATTCGTACGAAAGATGTTCGGCAGCGACCATGCGTTCCGTGCCGGAACGATCGCCACGGTCGCCGAAAAGACAGCTTTTGGGTATGCGAAGAGCTATGCCGAACGTATTGGCAAAGGCGATACGATCCGTGAAGCGGAAGTGCAGCGTTTAGCTGATGGCTGTCAGGGCGTGAAACGTACGACGGGCCAGCATCCAGCCGGCATCATCGTCATTCCAGATGATATGGAAGTGTTTGACTTTACGCCTTATCAGTATCCGGCTGATGATGTGAATGCCACATGGTTAACGACCCACTTCGATTTCCATAAGATCCATGATAACGTCTTAAAGTTTGATATCTTGGGACATGTCGATCCAACCGTCACGAGAAAATTACAGGACTTAACAGGCGTTGACCCAATGTCCATTCCAACCAATGACCCAAATGTCATGAGTCTCTTTAGAACGAGTGAAGCGTTAGGCGTCGACTTAACATACTTGAATTGTAAATCAGGAGCTTTAGGGCTACCGGAATTCGGGACTCGATTCGTTCGTTCGATGCTTGATCAGACACAGCCAAAATCCTTTAGTGATTTGGTCATCATTTCTGGCTTGTCCCATGGGACAGACGTTTACTTAGGCAATGCCGAAGAACTGATCAAGACCGGGACTTGTACCTTATCTAACGTCATCGGATGTCGTGATGATATTATGGTCTATCTGATCTCGAAAGGTCTGCCAAATAAAGATGCCTTTGATATTATGGAAACGACCCGTAAGGGGAAAGCGCCTAAAGTCTTCCCGCAAAGAGGGTATGTCGAATTAATGAAGAAACACAATGTGCCTCAGTGGTACATTGATTCCTGTCTGAAGATCAAGTACATGTTCCCTAAAGCGCATGCGGCTGCTTATGTCTATTCTGCTTTACGTATTGCCTGGTGGAAAGTGTACTATCCAAGAGAATACTATACCGTTTACTTCTCAGTACGATGTGATGCGTATGAGATTGAAACGTTAATTGCTGGAAAAGAGAGAACGTGGACAAGATATCAGGAGATCTTGAAATTAAAGCAGGAAAATAGAGCTTCTAATAAAGATGAAGCTTTGATCACGGTCTTTGAAGTCGCCATGGAAATGTTTGATCGTGGCTATCGCTTCTCGAACTTTGATCTTTATAAATCTCAGGCCTCTTATTTCTCCTTAGATCCTGATAACGATTATGCGATCGTTCCACCATTTACATCCATTGATGGTCTGGGGGCTTCCGTTGGTGAATCTGTTGCGAAAGCACGAGAGGACCATGAATTTACATCGATTGAAGATCTTCGTAAACGTACCCGTTTATCAAATAACCATATCGATACCTTACAAAAATTAGGTGTATTGGATTCTCTCAATGAATCTGATCAGTTATCACTCTTTGATTTATAATCTTGATATTTGCGGACTGCTTATATAGCGGTCCGCTTTTCGTATACCTATAAGAATAGAGAGAAATGATGTTTTTATTGTTATAAGAGTTTTCTTGCATTATATAAAGTCATTCGATTTCGTAAAATAAGAAATATAGATGATTGAATTTATTAAATGAATGAATATAGAAAATAAATAACTACCTATAGCCATTTCATATATAACATTCCTTGACAGTTTGCTGGTTTATATTTATTATATACCCATATACTTAATGGGAAATAGGGGGAATACAAATATGGAAGTGAGGAGAGTCTACCAGGATGCGGCTGGTTTTGCCGGTGTCGGCTATGTCCGTGTGGAAACGATGGTCAAGCATTTCCCAATCACGATCGATTTGGAATTCGATCAATTTGACGGATTAGACACACGTTATGTGTTGATCTTGAATGATCAACTGCCGGTCGCTACATGTCGTCTTCATCTCTTTGACGATCATGCGAAGATCGAACGTGTTAGTGTCATTCCTGAATGGTCACGAAAAGGACTTGGCAGTCAGTTATTAAAAGAAGCCGAACAATGGTTATTAGAATTAGGCATTTCTCACGTGGTCATTACCTCAAGAGAAGATGCCTTGCCATTCTATTTGAAAAATGGCTATAAACAAATGGATCATGAAAAAGAAGGGTCCGGAGCCTTTGTCTGCGTATATGTAGACAAGAATTTGAAGGGGGAATAAACAATGGTAAAAGAAAGACCTGTAGAAACAGAACATGAAGTCGATGCCCATGGCGCCTTCCAGCGTCAGAAGAATCGTTTTACAACACCTTTTGGCAATCAAGAAGGAGAATTGCCTGTCGAAGCGAATCGTTATCGCTTGATCTGGGCCAAAGGATGTAACTGGTCCAATCGTTCTTCGATCGCAATCGAACTTTTAGGATTAAATGATGTAATCAGTGTCAACTTAGTGGATGGCGGAGATCACTTTGCGAAATATGGGTGGGCCTTCGATTATGATGAAGGCGGTAAGGATCCCGTCTTAGGCGTGAAGTACTTAAGTGAACTTTACTACAATACCGATCCTGATTATGAAGGACGCTGTACCGTCCCAGCCTTGGTCGATGTCAAAACAAAGAAAGTGGTCAATAATGACTATCATCATTTAAGCAACTACTTTGAAAAAGATTTTAAAGCCTTTCATAAAAATAAGATTGATCTGTATCCTGAAGAATTAAGAGATGAGATCGATACCTTTAATGAATGGCTCTTCCATAACATTAACAATGGCGTTTATCGCTGCTTCTTTGCCCAGAGTGTTGAAGCGTATGAAGAAGCGTTTAATGATTTCTTTAATGGCTTAGATTCACTTGAAGAACGTTTAAGTCATCAGCGTTTCTTATTTGGCGACTATGTCACAGATAGTGATATTCGTTTCTATGTGACATTGGCCCGTTTTGATGCCCATTATTATCGTTACTTAGGACCAATCAAACATCGTATCATCGATTATCCAAATATCTGGGCTTATGCGAGAGATCTTTATGAGATCCCAGCGTTCAAGCATAATACGTACTTTAAATATTATGCGGAAGAAGATAAGGTGCCAAATACGATCTTCCAGTCTTTCAATGCCCGTTTCTGGGATGAATTTGACTGGGATGGCTTATGGTCGACGCCACAGAACCGTAAGGCCTTAAGCAAGACACCAGACCAAAAGTTTAAGGAGGAAAAGTGATGAATCAGATCATTCCAGATAATAAACATAACGGCAAGATTGCCACAAGTGAATCGGTTCATGAGATCGATGCGAAAACGGGCAAGTTTGTCCGCCAGAAAAATCGTTTTACCACACCATTTGGTGATCAGCCAGGAGAATTACCGGTCGAAGCCAATCGTTATCGTCTTTTATGGACACCGCTTTGTCCCTGGGCGCATCGTCAGAAGATTGCCTTTGCCTTGTTAGGCCTAGATGATGTCATCTCGACTGGGACAGCCCATCCTCGTCGTACTGACAAAGGCTGGAGCTTTGCCAACAATCCTGGCGGTGTCGATCCCGTGTTAAAGATCCATTATTTACCAGAGATTTATGCCAAAACGGATCCTGATTATACGGGACGTGCGACAGTGCCTTGTGTTGTCGATGGCAAGGAAGGAAAAGTCGTCAATAATGACTACTTTAACTTAACGTACTATTGGGAGACGGCATGGAAACCATTTCATAAGAAAGGGGCGCCTGACTTATTCCCAGAAGACTTACGAGAAGACATCAAAGCCTTAAATGATGTGATCTTCAATGATGTCAATAATGGCGTCTATAAAGCAGGATTTGCGGAAAGCCAGGAAGCCTATGAAGATGCGTTTGATCACTTATTTGCGAGACTTGATGAATTAGAGGAACGCTTATCGCATTCACGTTATCTCTTTGGCGATCGTTTAACAGATAGTGATATTCGTCTTTACGTGACTTTAGCACGATTTGATATTGCGTATTATCCAGTCTTCTTATGTAATCAGCGTCGTCTGATCGATTATCCAAATCTTTGGAACTATGCCAAGGATCTCTATTCAATACCCGCTTTCAAAAATACGACAAATTTTGAAGCCATAAAATATTATCACGATAATGAATTTGGCATCTTACCAAAGGGACCAGATCTGAGTCTCTGGGAGGAACCAAATGATCGTGCCGAAAAGTTTGGGGGAAAATAAACAATGAAGAAATTATTAGCAGGGACTTTAAGTGCGGTCACAGCGCTGTCTTTGACAGCTTGTGGCAGTACGAATACAAAAACAAGCTTTACCTATGCGATGGAAACAGATATGTCTTCCTTAGATAGTGCAGCTATCTCTGATGGCGGCTCGATTGAAATGATCAAAGCCTCAACAGAAGGCTTGATGGCCCATGGCAAGAAGGGCGAGACGATCAATGGTATGGCTAAGAGCGTTGATGTCTCAAAAGATGGCAAGACGTATACGTTCCATTTACGTGATGCCAAGTGGTCAAATGGTACGAAAGTCACAGCCGATGACTTCGTCTATGGCTTCCATCGTGTCTTTGAAGAAGCTGGCTCTTACATTTATATGTTTGGTTCAGCAGCGGCCAATATCGTCAATGCCGACAAGCTCATGGCAAAAGCTGGACATCTATCAGAAAAGCAGTTAGATACCTTAGGCATTCAGGCCAAGGATGCTAAGACAGTCGTCATCAAATTGACAAAGCCAGTGCCTTACTTTAAGCAGTTAATGACCTTTACATGCTTCTATCCAATCAATCGAAAGTTTGCGAAAAAAGCCGGCAAGAACTATGGCAAGAGTGCCAAGGACTATTTATCCAATGGTCCATTCCGTGTGACAAGCTGGTCAAGAGGGACACGCATCAACTTCGTTAAGAACACAAACTACTATGATGCCAACAATGTCAAACTTGATAAATTAAGTGTCACGTTAGGTCAGTCCACTCAGGCAGCAGCTGCCAGCTATGAAAGTGGCAAGCTGGATATGTTCACGGTGACTTCAGCTGTCTTAGATAAGTATAAGAAGAAAGATGGCTATACACCAATCAATACAGGCTTTGAATTCTACTTATTACCAAATCTGAAAAACAAAGTATTGGCCAATAAGAATATTCGTTTAGCCATTTCTAAAGCTATTAACCGTGCTGATTTTACAAAGTCGATCTTAAAGGATGGTTCCACACCTTCAACAGGATTCGTACCAAGTAATGTCGCCACATCGCCAAAAGGCGTTGACTTTAGAAAAGAAGCCGGTAACTATAGTGACTTAACGTATGATCAGGCCAAAGCCCAGAAAGCTTTAAATAAAGGTCTCAAACAGTTAGGGAAGTCTTCCATTACCTTACACGTGCTCTATGGGACTGATGAAACATCAATGAACCAGTTTGCGACTTATGTCCAGAACAGCTTATCAAAGTTAAAAGGTCTCAAAGTGGAAGTTGTCGCGACGACAAAACAGGACCGTGTCGATAACCGTCAGAAGAATGGCGACTTTGAATTATCATGCACACGCTGGGGTCCTGACTATGCCGATCCAACAACATATCTGAACTTACTTGTCTCAAGCAACTCAGATAACTATGGTGCTTACAATTCTAAACAGTATGATGCGTATATGAATACAGCCTATAACAGCTTAAATATGACAAAACGCTGGAATGCGTTAGTTTCCGCTGAAAAAATAGCGATGAAAGACTTAGCTGTCATTCCGGTCTTTGATCAGGGTGGTGCTGTAATGATCCGTCCAGACTTTAAAGGCATCTATTCAAAACCAATGGTCGGTGCAATCTTCAGATATGCAGTAAAAAAATAAATGATTGAAGGTGAGAGGGAAAAAGACCTTTCACCTTTTTGATTTTCGTGATCATGTTATTCTACAAGTTAGATGAAGACATGCCAGAAATCAGAAAAGAATGAGATGCAAAAAATGAATAGTTCAAGAATCTTCATCAAAAAGATAAGGATTTTTGCTTCATAATAAAAAATGGAGTCATTAGAATCACAGGCGAGCTCTCTGGCGCTCATGATCTGACGCAAAGAATCAAGGTTATGGATTGGATCATCAAGTTGAAAATGGAGAGTATTCTATTCAAAATTAGGATTATCAATGTAGTCAAGAAATAAGCAGATTTGGACTAGAAAACTCGCTCTTTTCTATTGGAATATAGTTATTTCCTGAAGGCTTCAATTTCATGAAAAAAAG
>ONFH01000046.1 GCA_900317015.1 uncultured Erysipelotrichaceae bacterium
AATATTTTTTGTCTGACAGTGTCGATTCAAAAGAAATGACACTGTTTTTTTTGACGAGCAAAAACGTTATAATCCTTAATAATTATAGCACTTCTACTTGTATGCAAAAAGGGGACTAATCCCCTTTTTCAAATTCCTTGCGAATTATTTTTTGGTCACGAATCAGCTGCGCTTTTAAAGCATCCATCGAAGAGAACTTAATTTCTCCTCTGGTCTGCCTATAAAGCTGCACGCTAATGACCTGACCATAAATATCTTCATCAAAATCAAAGATATTGATCTCTAATGAATCCTGATGAATATCATTGAACGTTGGATTCTTGCCAATATTGCCCATACCAATATAGATCTTCCCATTGACGTTGACTTTCACGCTGTACACGCCATGGGCTGGCAGGATCGATGATCCATAAGCGACATTGGCAGTCGGAAAGCCCATTAAGCGGCCACGCTGTTTGCCATGAATGACTTCCCCACTGATTTCAAAAGGACGTCCCATCAGACGATTGGCTTCTGAAATGTTCCCTTCAACGATCAGTTTCTTGATCAATGTCGAAGATACTTTTCTTTGTGCATCGTAGTAGATAGGATCAATGACACTGACATGTGGCATCAAGGCTTTTAAGTCTTCGACACTGCCTTTATTATGACTGCCAAAGTGGAAATCAAAGCCAGCCACGATATGACGCACATGGTTATTGATCAAATATTCCTGCACAAAGTCCGCTGGATCAAGCGCAGCCACTTCCTTGTCAAAAGCGATGACATACAAATAATCAATGCCCATGGCTTCTAGGATCTTTGCACGCGTGTCAAAGTTGGTGATATAGTGTGTCTTTTCCCCTTTTAAGACTGTTAAAGGGTGCTGATCAAAGGTCATGACCGCCTTTTTTAAGCCTGTTTTCTTGCTTACATTGATGACTTCCTTGATTAACGCCTGATGGCCTAGATGCACGCCATCAAAGAAGCCGATGGCACAGATGGTCTCGGGCAAATCATAAGAAGTATGTTTTTCTAAGGTGATGATCTCCATTAGAATAACCCCCTCAATGATTTAAGATGGCCCTGTCCATCCGGTCCATAGATGGCAAGTAAATGCCCCTCTTTATTAAAGACAGCAACATTATGATCAATATCTGCATTGATCTTACGACCCGTGATGGCGATCTTTTCATCTTCTAAAACATAATGATCCATCTCATCAAATGCATGATCTAAAGGAATCATGTGGTAATTGCCTGCCTGTAAGTCTTCGAGCGTCACGGCCTGATCGATCGTAAAAGCTCCAGACTGAGTGCGGACTAAAGCACTCATATGCCCTGGATACCCTAATTGCTTGGCTAAATCGACACATAAGGAGCGCACATAAGTCCCTTTTGAACATTTCACTTTAAACGTAATATGAGGTCCCTCTTCTTTTAAGACCTCCATCTTGAAAATCGTGATCGGTCTTGGGGCGACTTCGACATGTTCCCCAGCTCGGGCATATTCATAGAGTTTTTTGCCATTGACCTTAATGGCCGAATACATGGGCGGTACCTGCATGCTTTCACCGATGAAGCTGTTGATGGCTTCCTCTAAATGCTCATAACCGGTAAATGGCTTCTGCTCTGTGATTTGACCGGTCACATCGTAGGTATCCGTCGACGTGCCTAGCGTTAAGGTCGCAATATATTCTTTCGTATCCGCCGTTAAAAACTGTAAAGCTTTTGTCGCTTTATTGACGGCGACCACTAACACACCACTGGCTTCAGGATCTAAAGTGCCGGCATGACCGACTTTTTTTGTATGTAATGTTTTTCTGACCACATTGACGACATCATGTGACGTCATGTGTAAAGGTTTATTAATAATTAGTAATCCATCCATTTTTCTCACCGCCTGTCATTTTAACAAAATCGCATAAAAAAAGAAAGCCGAAGCTTTCTTTCCTTATTTATGGTTGATGACGAAGTATTTCTTCTTGCCACGACGGATGACTGTGACTTTATTGCCATAAGCATGTTCTGCACTGACGACAAACTTTTCATCTTTGACCTTTTCACCGTTGACCATGACAGAACCGTTCTTGACGAATTCTCTGGCTTCACGATTAGACTTGGCAGCCCCACAAGTGACTAAGGCATTTAAGATCATCATGTCTTCAGTCACATCCACACTTGGGACATTAGAGAAGCATGATTTGACCTGTTCATAAGTTAAGTCACGAATGTTTCCAGAGAATAACATCTGCGAAACATCTAAGGCTTCCTGATAAGCCTCTTCCCCATGTAAGAACGTGATGACTTCTCTTGCTAAAGCCTTATGGGCTTCACGTTTATGAGGAGCGACACGGTTGCTTTCGGCTAGCTGTTCGATTTCATCATGAGATAAGAATGTTAAGAACTTTAAGTAATCGATGACTTTATCATCTTCTGAGTTGATAAAGAACTGATACATTTCATATGGTGAAGTCTTTTCACGATCTAACCAGATTGCTTTCCCTTCGGACTTACCAAATTTCGTACCATCTGACTTTGTTAATAATGGCATTGTGAAGGCATATAATTCATCACCGCATTTTCTTCTTGTTAATTCGATGCCGGCAGTGATATTGCCCCACTGGTCCTGACCAGCGACCTGCATATCGACACCATGATCACGATGTAAAACATAGAAGTCCATAGCCTGTAAAATCATGTATGAGAATTCGGCATATGTGATGCCTTCATCTAAACGTCTTCTGATGATATCCTTATTTAACATATAACCAACATTGAAGTACTTCCCATAGTCTCTTAAGTAATCAATGAAGTTCATATCCTTATACCAGTCATAGTTATTGACAACTTTAAAGCCAAAGATGTCTTCAGCCTGCTTCTTTAAGCATTCATAGTTATGCTGGACCTGTTCATAAGTGATCATTGGACGTTCCGCACTAGGTTTTGGATCCCCAATCAAGCCAGTGCCTCCCCCAACTAATAAGATTGGATGATGACCAGCAGCGGCTAATCGTTTAGAAATTAAGAATGATGAGAAATGACCAATATGTAATGAATCACCTGTTGGATCGGTGCCAATATAGAATGTCATGCCTCCCTTATTCAGTTTATCTTTTAATTCTGGACTTGAGACATCCTTAATGAGGCCTCGCCATTTTAAGTCTTCGTAGATATCCATACTTTCCTCCTTCTATAAATAAAAAGAGAATTCATCACAAAGGACGAATTCTCGCGGTACCACCTTTATTCGTACATTTATGTACGCACTCTTCTTGATAACGGACTGCTCCGGCTAAGCTTTGCACTTAGCAGCTAACAAGTGTATTCATTGCCTTTCGTCTCCAGCTTGCACCACCCGCTGTCTCTCTATGCACGTCCAGCAACCCTTGTCTTGTATCATTGCATTACAATTCTATCAAAATCATCGTTGATGTCAAGGTCTTTCCGACATCACTCATCGTTCGTTGATGAACTGATTACTGATTTTTCGCATATCTGGCAACCTGACTATAAGGAATCTTAAAATCAATGGCCTTGCTTGTAAAGTATGTCTTATATGAGACATTGTAGTTACGCTTAAAGCTGGCGGCCTGGGCAAATAATGGATCATAGACACGTCCATTGATCTCTGTGAACGCATGATTCTTACCCGTTAATTTACGGCTTGAGCAGCACACTCTGACATCTTTATAGCCGATCACATAAGCGAGATAAGCAAAGGCACAGGCATCTGAACGACAGTCACCATCAGATGGCTTTAAGAAATGGTCATTCGCATATAAGGCGATCCAGCCTTTCTTAAATGAGAAACGTCTTCTTGTCTTATAGTTGAACTTTTCGACCCATTTGAACGCTTTTAAACGTTTCGTCGCCATCGAATCCGATGGTTTCGTAATACGAGCGACGATCTTTTTTGCTCTTTCGACTGTTTCATATTCATAGCCGTCCCAGTAATCGATGCGCTTATTCGTATGATCATAATAAGCGGCTTTCCCGACCTTGCGCATGAGTAAGACACCCTTCTTACTTAAAAAGTAGGTCGTCTTACCAACTTTTGTGGTCTTCGTCTGCATCGTCCCATGGCGATCAAAATAGTAATACTTCCCATCGATTTCCATAAGCTTATTCGTGACTTTCTCACCATCGACATAATAGTTTTGATACTGATCGGCACTGACCCAGCCACTTAGTGTTTCTTCTGCTTTCACATTGGTGATCCCTAGTGTCATCATGAAACAAAGCAGAGAGACTAATAATTTCTTCATCATATTCCACCTCGTATAAGTATTGTACCACATCTTTTAGATTTTGACCCGATCCGTTGGACGTTTATAGGCATCATCAGGATAGGTATGCGTATGTTTCGTGGCCTTGAACATAAACCAGTGGTCACTCTTATTCGAGGCCCCATAGCTGCCATCGACATATTTTCCATCCACATACGCCCAGCCATGGCGCTTTGTACATTGCGCCTGAACATTTTGATAACCACAGGCTTTCGCCATATAAGCCAAGACAGAGCCGTAACCCCAGCAGACTTCTTTACGTCTTTTGATCATTCTTAACCCATAGTAAACGCTCCAGTCTTTCTGATGGAATTTCTTGACTCCTCCATAGCGGAATGTTTTGATGACCCCATGGTAACATTGCTTATATCTTTGATATTTAGATAACGTTGGCTTGGCCTGTTTGAACACATAGTTATTGATCAAAACAAGCAGTTCTAACTTTTTCGCTGGCCCTTTGGCTTTGCCTTCATGATCCAAGCGGATGCCGCTGATCGTTCGATCGGTAAGCATAAACCCATTTCGTCCATTGGCGATTTGAAAGTAGTAATAATCCTTTCCCCGTTTGATCCAGCCAGTACGCTGGCGTCCCTGACGATCAAAGTCATAGGTCTTCCCATCGATCAAGACAAAACCTTTCTGATTCTGATAAAACATATAGCCTTTTTCCTTCTTCCATCCGGCATTCAGATCGATATCATCAGTTTCTCTGACACCAGTGATCGTCGTGTTCTGTGTGTATACAGTAAAGCCATGATACGAATACACGCCCTGGCCGTCTGGTTCATTTTGAACGGTATAAGGCTGACCCATGACCTGCATGAGTTCAAAGACACTCTTTCCAACATAGGCGGTTGCCACCTCCTCTGGTGACTCTGCATAAACGACTGATGACAGCAACATCAGGATTGTTACGAGTAAACTGATCATGATCTTCATCATTTTCCCCCTTTTCCTTATTATAACGTATAAAGATCCACGTTTTCTAGATTCTAAAAAAAAGGCATGATCATAAGATCATACCTGAATGAATTAGCAGACACGGCCAATGGCCACTAATGTCGAATTGACAGCTGTGCCTTCAGCCACACAGCCACCGGCATTTTTAAAATATGGTCCGCTAGCGCCAAGTGACACACCGCTGGAAATATAAATTTCCACATGGGTGATATTCTTATAACGTCCATTCTTCTTCGAAGAATAGAATAGGAGATCACCTGGCTGTAAGCTCTTGATGCGTGTCTTTGTGGGACTGGATAATCGTTTACGATGAGAAAGCCACTTGGCTTCGCTGGCAGCTGTTGGTGGATAATACTTAGACCCTAACTTGATGCCCACATTCTTATATAATCGCCAGACATAAGAAGAACAGTCAACATATCTTTTAGCGGTACGGCGTTTCTGTGAATAATGCAGCTTCTGATCATAATACTTGAAAGCCGAACGAATGACTTTATATTTCTTCTTGCTTACACACCAGTATTCACGATTGATCGACGTATCATCAACATTGATATTGACATCGATCTTTCCGGTCTTTTTGGCTTTGATCTTATTGTTTACAAAGCTTAACTTGCTTGAAGCATGTGGTGTAACAACGGGTGTTGTCGCCGTCTTCGTACATTTAAATGTCGTCGACTGCCCCTTCTTCATAACGGTCTTACGTAAACTTGTAAAACCAGGCTTCGTGATCGTTATTGGTGTTGTGAAATGGAGACCATCAATATAAATATGTAAAGTTGTATTCGTCTTCTTGGTATACTTGATCTCCCCATCGGGATAATAGACAACGCTCTGATCATCACTGTAGACATAAGCCTTAGCTAAAGAATCTGATGAAACACCTGTGACAGGTAAATCATCGATCAAATAATCAATAGGAATGGCTCTTAAAACCGAGTCTGCCACCACTGGCTGAGAGATGGTAACATCGATCTCATTTGAAGACACTTCTTCCCCGACCTGCACATTTATGTTCATGCTTTCACTGTCATTCTTAGCAGTAATGACAGCTGTACCATAACCTGTGGCCGTTAAGTTCCCAAGGCCGTCCACAGAGGCCACCTGATCATTGCTTGATGTCAATGTTACATTCTTGTTGGCCTTTAGTGAGGCCGTCTCATTTACATTCAGTGTTAGAGAACTGTAGTTCAGGGCTAAGGCACTTGAATTTAAATAATTGGGATTCTCGACAAGATTGGTTGTCGTATCTGTATAATAGCCTTCTGTTAAAGTGGCTTCACCAGCGTTCACACCCGTGACGATAGCTTGATCACCGCTTGTCTTAACGGTGATATTTTGTGAATCGGTGCTATAGACAGTGGTCTCTCCCTCATCACCATCCCCGTTCACAGTGACTGTTCCACCAACACCAACATAGACATGATCATCATCACGATACGTTGATGCATTGCTGATCAAAGTTGCTTTACGGCTTTTAGCCGAAGTCTTGACCGGTGCCATCATGATCATCGCACAGGAAAGCACACACGTTAAAATGATTTGTAATACCTTCTTCATAAATCCTCCTCAACATTTTAAAATCGTTATGAACTTATTATAAGGGAGAAACTTCCTTTTTTGGAAAAATACTTTGTTTCTTTAAAGTCCATTTAAAGAAAAAGAAGGATCAACTGATCCTCCTAACGTGTTTTGGGATAAATACAAGGCACCGCTTCATCAAAATCATAAGCATGCCAGACTTCATCATTATAAGCCATATGGTGCGACTGCAGTTCCATATGAATAAATAAATAATTACGGATATCGACCTGCGCCGGATGCTTGATCTCCTTTAAATCATAATCATCAAAGAAGAATAACTGATCTTTCACCTGTTTTTCCGGTTCCTTGATCCAGTATTCAACATCGACATACGTCGGTGTCACTCTGACCTTCACATAATTATGGGAGTCATTGATGATCTTCAAGACATCCTGCACTAATGGATTATGACGATAACGTCTCTCTCTTAACATATTTAATAAACTCATTGTGACTTCTTCTCAAAATCTCCTGTGTGATAATTGTTTGGTGACGCATCAATACGTTCACTGTTAATTTTCGAATAAATAATTCTCTGAGCGGAATAAAGGCCACTGTATCCAGAGAAGATATAACAAATAATACAAGTTAAGGCAAAGTAAGCTAAGCCCTGTCCACCGAACACTTCCATAGCCAAGAATGTAGGCGCCAAGAATGAGTTCGTAGCGGCCCCAAAGACACCGACCATACCACAGGCAGCCGCAAAACCAGCCGGAATGCCTAGAAGATCACCAACAAGACAGCCAAACGTCGCCCCAATAAAGAAGGAAGGAACGACTTCGCCGCCTTTAAAGCCAGCTTGTAAGGTGATGGCCGTAAAGATGATCTTCCAGAAGAACGCCAATGGCTTGACCTGTCCCTGACAGGCTTTGACGATGATATCCATCCCGGCACCATTGTAATCTCTTGTCCCAAGGATCGTTGTTAAAGCGATGATCAAGATCGCCCCCACGAGTACTCGTAAATAAGGATTCTTGACATAACGGCCATATAAATAACGTGCTAAGTAAAGCATCTTAATAAAGAAGACCGAAACGATGGCCGCTAAGAGTGCTAAGACACAGATCTTAATGGCTAAGGCCGTATGATACGTTGGGATCTTGATAGCGATCTTGACTGGCGCAGCGCCGAGTCGTCCAGCCACATCGGCTGCAATACAAGAAGCGATCAAGCCGGGAAAGATGACCATGTAGGAAATACTTCCAACATTGACGACCATCGTCCCAAAGGCCGCAGCAGCGACCGGTGTGCCGAACAAGGCACTAAAGAACGCCGCCATGCCGATACGAGTCGTGATCCCCATCTGACGCTTATTCAATTTAAAGAGCGTCCCAACAGAATTGGCTAAATCACCGCCGATCTGTAAAGCCGCCCCTTCTCGACCAGCTGAACCACCCGTCAAGTGCGTCAGGACGGTCCCAATAAAGATGGCTGGGATCAGTAAGAACGGAAGCTTCGCCCCTTCTCTAGCGGCATCGATAATATCATTCGTGCCCTTCCCGCTCACCTTAAAGGCACGATACATAAAGACGATCAGTAAGCCGGCAATCGGTAAACAATATAACAGCCATGGATTTTCCATGCGTAAGCTGGTGGCTTTGGCAACGCTGAGTGAGAAAGCCGCCCCAATGACACCACAGACCAGACCGATCACGACAGAAATGATCAGCCAGCGAAAGCCCGCCTTAAAATACCAGGCGGCTCGATGTTCGACAGATTCTGTCGACTCTTTGACATAATTCCACATATTATTCATAACATTCTTCCCCTTTGAATACCCCTATTATAATTCAATCCTCAAAAAAGAAAAAGAATTAAAAAACACTAGCATAAGCTAGTGTCATTATTTCGTAGAATTTCGTTTAATAATATGAGTTCCAACGACTACGGCTTTTTCCTCGATCTCATCACCATTTAACATCTTTGTTAAAAGACGGATGGCCATAGCACCTAGTTCATAGACTGGCACATGGATCGTTGTTAAGGCTGGACGAGACATGATTGAATAACTTGTATTCATCATACCGACAACTTCCATATCATCAGGAACTTTGATCCCATTATCCTGAGCCGCATTGACAACGGCAACAGCTTCCTTGTCATAGCCGTTGAAAATGACCTGATGACGATGCGTCTTAAAGTAATCCTGGAAAAATGGATAGCTGACTTCATAATGTGTTGATGTCGAAATGACACGATCATCCGTGAATGTTAAGCCACGAGCGGCAAACGCATCCTTGATGCCCTGTGTGAACTCATCCAAACGGACTAAGTTCTGCTTTGGTTTGACAAAAATGATATCGTCCATTCCCTTGTCGAGATAATGGTTCGTCAGTTCCGTTGAGATCTGATGCGCATCAACGGAGATGGAACATAAGTTGTCATCTTCAACTTTATAACCAATCACAACGGTTGGGATATTGTAACGTTTCATAATTTCGATCTCACGATCGACCTGATCACTGTTAAACAATACACAGCCATCAGCACGAGATTTTATGACTTTTTCTAAAACACCTGTGACTGGATTTCCATCACCTATTTCTTCTGTAGTATAAATAGAAACATTGTAATCTAAGGTACGGGCGGAATCACCAATTCCCCCAATCATGTCCTTCACATGTCCGAATAATGATTCTGGAAATACGATAGCAATAGAGGTCGTTTTAGAAGTCGCCAATCCTCGAGCAATCTGATTTGGTTTAAAATCTAACTTCTTAATGGCATCCAGCACCTTCTGGCGTGTTGCTGGCTTGACCACATTTGAACCATTAATAACTCTAGAGACAGTTGCTAAAGAAACGCCAGCTTCCTCGGCAACATCATAGATCGTTGTCTTCTTCATAATACCCTCACTCTACTCATCAAATTCATTTATAATTTCATCTAATTCATCTTCTACTTCATCGATCTGTTGATCAACATGGCTTTCTGGTAGTACACCCTGATCTTCGGATCCTTTCTTGGCCTCATTGATCAGTTCATTGATACGGCTGATCAGCTTATTGATACTATTTGTCAATTCGTCGACCTTATCACTTTCTTTAACTTTTTCTAAAAGTTCTTCAAGCTTGTCTTCTAAGGCTCTGACCTTTTCTTTTGTCGTTTCTTTGAAAGCATCGCTGTCAAATTCATCAATGCTTTTCTTCACTTGATCGATTGTCTCTTTTAGAGACTGTTCCATCTCTTCACGAGACATCTCTTTCATACGGTCATAAGCTTCCTGACCTTTTTCTTTAATATCTTCGCGTAACTCGCTGCCTTTTTTAGGAGCTAAAAGCAGACCGGCTGCAGCCCCAATCAAGGCGCCAAGTAAGAATTTACCAATTTTCATCGTGTACAATACCCCCTATCATTTCTTTTTGGTGAAAAATGATCTAACGCCAAGGATCGTTCCAAGAATACCTGGATTCTCTCTCTTTGTTGTAAAGACTCTATTGATCGTTTCAATAGGTGCATTTAACTGATCCATTTTATAGTTGACATCATCAACTGTTTTATTCACTTTACCCACCGTCACATCAAGATCCTGCGATAATTGACTGACGTCTTTTAAAGTACTGGCAGTCTTTAAAAGCATGATTCCTAAACAGATCAAGGCAAAGGCTGCTGCTAAAATCAGAAATGCAAGACAGACATCAAATGCACTCATGTTATTCTCCTCTCTTATAATGTATATTATTACATAGATTTCAAGCGCTTTCAAGATACTATACGT
>ONFH01000025.1 GCA_900317015.1 uncultured Erysipelotrichaceae bacterium
TGATGTCGTGGATCTATCAGCCCGTAAGAAAGCGATGATCGAAATGGCGGATGCTTTTGTGGCTTTACCAGGAGGACCAGGGACATTAGAGGAGATCTCTGATGTCATCTCCCAGGTCCGTTTAAGACGCATCAGTAAGCCATACTGCTTCTTCAATATTGATCGCTATTATGATCCCCTCATCACGATGTATGATGAAATGGTAGAAAAAGGCTTCTTTACGAAGGTCCATCGTAAGCAGATCCTCTTTGCCTCAACTCTTGATGAAGTAATTAAAATTATTGAATCTTAGTTATCATTATACTAAATAAAAGTATAAAATGTCGTTTAAAGGGAAATAATGCTTCTTCTTTCTTGCAAGTGTGTACAATATCCCTTATAATTCATCTATATAGATAGGGGGAATGACCTGTGAACCTGAAAGGGAAGCATTTTTTAACATTAAAGGATTATTCAAAAGAAGAGATCATGTATCTTCTTGATCTTGCCAAAGATCTCAAGGAAAAGAAAAAGAAAGGGATCTATGAATATCATCTCAAGAATAAAAATATTTGTCTGATCTTTGAGAAGACATCCACACGTACAAGATGTTCATTTGAAGTGGCCGGACATGATGAAGGGGCCCATGTGACGTTCTTATCTAACTCCCAGATGGGCTATAAGGAATCCATTGAAGATACGGCGAAAGTCTTAGGCCGTATGTATGATGGCATTGAATTTAGAGGCTATAAGCAGAAGACCGTTGAAGACTTAGCCAAGTATTCTGGTGCTGTAGTCTGGAATGGTTTGACCGATGTCGATCATCCAACCCAGACATTAGCTGATTTCTTAACGATTCAGGAACATCTTCATAAGCCATTAGAAGATGTGAAGTTCGTTTTTGTCGGTGATATTCGTAATAATGTCGCTTATGGCTTAGCTTATGGCGCCTGCAAGGTCGGCATGGACTTTGTCTTACTTGGTCCTGATGACTTAAAAGTTGATGATCATGTTTATGAATACTGCACTAAAGAAGCAGAAAAGAGCGGTGGCTCATTCACCGTTACAAGTGATCAAAGCATCTTAAAGGATGCGGATGTCGTTTATACAGATATCTGGGTCTCTATGGGGGAAGATGAAAGTCTTTATAAACCAAGAGTGGAGATGTTAAGTCCTTATAAGATCACGCCAGCATTAATGGCCAAGACTGGTAAGAAGGAAACATTGTTCATGCATTGCTTACCTTCATTCCATGACTTCAATACTGAAGCGGCCAAGCTGAAAAAGGAAAAAGGCTTAGATATTCGTGAGGCTAGTGATGAAGTGTTCAGAAGTGAACAGTCTGTCGTCTTTGATGAAGCAGAAAATAGAATGCATACGATCAAGGCCGTCATGGTCGCAACGTTAGGAGATTAAAAGGCAGAGCACAATGCTCTGCCTTATTTTATATAGACAAATTCGTTGTCGGAAGACAAGGACTTATTATAATGAAAACCAAGTTCGGAAAAGTTCTTGAGATCTTCTAAGTCGTTCACTTGATGCATAGCCATATAGTGGACCATTTCACCACGGGCCATCTTGGCTAAAGTCGCTTTTGTTTTGACTTTCTCATTGATGATCTCTCCAAAGGTGAAGTGGATCATCTGATCACCCTCCTGTAAGAAGTTCTCAATGGCTTTACTGTACTCTTTAGAGGCTAAGTCTAAGAAGATATGATCTTCATCGACAACACCTTTATAGATGAGATCATACCAGTAGTCATATAAACTATGGGTATCATTGAGGCCAATCTTCGCCTGCATCTCTAAACGGTAGCTGACGACGCCATCAAAAGGACGCAGGACGCCATAGAAGCCAGAGAGAATACGTAAATGCTCATGAACGTAATCAAGGGCTTCTCTCGTAAAGAGGTTAGGGGCCATATGTGAGAAAGCCAGACCATCATAAGCAAATAATGCAGGCGTTAAGCCGGTGGTCAGATCATCTCTTTGCATACGCAACAGGTTTTGTGTGACGAGCTTGTCATTACATTTCCATAAGGCCTTTGCTTCATCAAAGCTGAGGTCTTTTAAGTAATGCCACAAGACTTCCGTTTTGTCTAAATACATCGGCAGCGTTTCATAAGCGCTCTCTAAGTCGACCTTCATCTTTTTGGCTGGGGATAGGATGATTCTCATAGAAGATCAAGCATCTCCTGTGGATTCTCTTTGGCTTTGACTTTTTCTAAGGCTTTCACGATGATGCCTTGTTCATCAATTAAATAGGTGGAACGAACGATGCCCATATATGTACGGCCATACATCTTCTTTTCCTTCCAGACATCATATAACTGAATGACTTTCGTCTCGGGATCAGAAAGTAAAGTGAATGGGAGATCGTTCTTTGTTTCAAAGTTCTTATGAGATCTCACAGAATCTTTCGAGATCCCGATGACGACGGCTCCTTTTTCATTGAAGAGGGGATAACGATCCGCAAAGCCACAGGCCTGGGTCGTACAGCCCTTCGTATTATCTTTTGGGTAAAAATATAAGATGACTTTCTTTCCTAAATAGTCATGAAGCGCATGGTCTACGCCATTTTGATCAGGCAGGGTAAAATCTGGTGCCTTTGTTCCTACTGCTAACATAATAGTGTACCTCCTTGTCTCCATCATATCATAGAAAAGGTCTTGGATAGGAAATAATGCAAGGTAAATAAAAAGGCAGCCACTAAGCTGCGGCTGCTTTCTTATCTCTGCGCTTTTTTAATAAGATGGTACAAATAATCACGATGACTAGTACGCACGCACTAGCAACACCAAACATTGGCATTAATTTAGGTGATGTATACCATTTCGTTTCCTTGGCGATCTTCTGAATAAGTAAGGCAATTGCATAGCCAGTTGTAGCAGAACCACTTAAGGCTAAAACGACCTTAAACCAGATTGGGAAGACTTCCGTGAATAAAATGACTAATGCAAGAATACATATAGAAACAAATACACTGATCACGAAATGCATTGTGAACCCTCCTTTGTAACATTAATAAAATACCATAAAATATAGGGCAATGCAATAACAGTTTTTCTAGTAGATTTGTGGAATTCTTTAGGCTATAATGAGCGTGAATTCAATAGAAAGGACGAAATTTTGTATGAAAAATCGCAAAAATAGATATTCCTATGGAAGAAATCGTTATTCCTATGGACGCCGTCGTCGCTTTGGCGGAGTCAGATGGGATCGTCTGCTTCCAGTCATTGGGGGACTGGTCATTATTATTGTGATCATTCTTGCTTTTAACTTCTCACGTCTCCAGTTAGCCTTCAAGGGTTACTCATGGGGCGAACAGAGTGCCGTCTTAGAATTAACAAGTGATAAGATCTCAATCATTACCGGGGAAGATAAGATCGATCATATTTCCACTTGGCTCAACTTATCAAAGAATGTCTCTTTATATGATGAATATGAAAAGTACTATGGGATGTTCCCTAAGATGGACACAAAGGATGTTGTCAAGACCGTTGATAACTACTTTATCAACTATGTACCAAAATTAAAGAAAGTTGGTTATAACAATAAGCAGGTCTGGATCTTAATGAAAGATGCCAATGAAAAAGATTTCGCTTATTTGATTAAGAACAACTATTCTTATAGTGATATCAAGCCTTATAAAGCCGTCACTGGTTTCCAGTATACGGATATGGGAAAATATATGACATTATATGGCAAGACACATAACTATAACTATGCCGTCTTATATACGTCATATCCATTTATCTCATCCGCTAATAAGGTCACGAAGACATATACGATCCAGAATCCAACCAATACATTGAACTTAGTCAAGAAGGGCTTTAGATTACCTTCAAGCTATCAGCCAAGCGACTTAGTTATGCCTTCCAAGAGTTACATCTCAAAGGAAAATGGTCATCCACAGTTAAGAAAAGTCGCTTATAATGCCTTTGTCAAGATGGCGCAGGCCGCTGCCAAAGACAATGAATACTTATTATTGAACAGCTGCTACCGTTCTTATACAGAACAACAGAAGATCTACAATCAGTTAGCTCAGAAGTATGGCGCATTATATGCCGCTACCAATGCCGCTCAGCCAGGTTCATCAGAACACCAGACCGGTCTTGGTATCGATGTCACTTCAAAGAGTGTTGATCAGAAGAAGGTCGGCTACTTCGGCATCACGAGTGAATATAAGTGGGTCAAAGCCAACTGTTATAAATATGGTTTCGTCATTCGTTATGAAGGAGATAAATCAAAGATCACCGGTATTACGAATGAACAGTGGCATATCCGTTATGTTGGCGTCAAGGCTGCTACTGAAATGCATCAGAAAAACTGGTGTCTTGAGGAATATGTTCTGTATACTGGAACACTTCCAGAATTGAAATAATGAATTCAGAGGAATGACTACGGTCTTCCTCTTTCTTATTAGAAAAGAGGGATAATATGTTAAGTATGGTCGAATACGTCCATGAACGGATGAAGACGTATCCAAAACACGCCGTTGGTGTGGATTTTACGATGGGGCAGGGCAATGATACGTTATTTCTTAGTCACTTATGCGATGAAGTCTATGCCTTTGATATCCAGGAAGAAGCTTTAAAAGCGACAGTAGAGAAGATCGGTGAGAATGATCATGTGCATTTATATTTAGAAAGTCATGAACATTTTGATGATCATGTCGATGCCTTTGATCTAGGCGTCTTTAATCTTGGCTATCTGCCAGATTTTGATCACACGATCAAGACGACGCTAGAGAGTACGAAGGTGGCCGTTACGAAAGCCATTGAGAAAATGGATCAGGTATTATGGATCGTGTGCTATATAGGCCACGTGGAAGGGGCAAAGGAAGCCAGCTGGATCAATGATTATGTCACCCATTTAGACAGCCATACATATAATGTTTCCATGTACAAGATGCTTAATAAAAACAAAGCCCCTTATGTCATTGAAATTGAGAAACGATAAAAGGATGTATCGCATGATACATCCTTATTTTCCGTATTGTAAACTATGATCTATGAGCATAATACATATTTAAATGAGCCATCAAGCGGGTACGAATGTTCGTCTCCGTTGACAATATGAGTTAAATTACCTTCTTCAACGTATCCACTGATCGTGGCAACGACAATCACGCGTTTTGCGAGTTCTTGCAGGATATCCATTAAGTCCGTATCCTTGCTGACGTCATATAAAGCTTTCTTATTATCGATGAGTAATACGTCAAAACGGTAATTCTTTAAAAATTCCTTCATCGTTTTCTTCAGATCTTCTGGATCATTGGCGAGTACCTTCGTGAAATCTACGATAGGAATACCTGTATTATGGGAATATTCCTTGATGATCTTAGATTTCCCGCTGCCTGGCTTTCCGACAATAAGAATGAGCTTATGATCGTCATTATAAGTTTGATCTATCGTTTCTACTAGTGTGTCCATGGGTAGGTTACCTCCTTTTCGTGTGCTATTATCTTGAAACCTTTAACCTTTGTTTCCTACACCTTTTTTCTTTCTAATCTCATTATAGAAGAAAACGCTTACACATAAAAGCTTTTCTAACAAAAATAATAAAATAATTTAAGAATAGATAAAGAGGGCATATTTTCTTATTCAAAGTCTTAAAAATGTCCAAAAAAAAGAAACCTGAAACAGGTTTCTCTCACTAGTCATTTGAGACAACTGTGACATTGGCAGCCTGGATCCCACGATCTGTCTGAACCGTATCGAAAGTGACCGTCTGTCCTTCTTCAAGGGTCTTAAAACCTTCACCATTGATTGCTGAATAATGAACGAAGATGTCTTTGTTCACTTCATCACTTGTGATGAAACCGTAGCCTTTGTCTGGCTTAAACCATTTTACTTTACCTGTAGTCATAATACGACCTCCTTAAAAAATGAGCAAATCATTCATTATTTAGCAAAATTTTTAAATGCAATATCTAAAACTACCTAAATTATTTACTGAATTGCTAGGGATATATTATCATGTTCAAAACTTTAAAGCAATCAAGGAATTCCTTTTCACATAATTAACCAAACTTTTTAAAGGTTCATTTTAAGTGAATAATAGGATCAGACATGTTAGAATAGAAGTAATCAATAAAAAGGTGGTTATCATATGGATTTATTAAATGAATATGCACAACTCATCGTTGTGAAAGGATTAAATTTACAAAAAGGGCAGGATTTAGTCATTACTGCTGACGTTGCCTGTGCAAAGCTAGTGAAGGCTTGTGCAAAGGTCGCCTTTGAATTAGGCGCTCGTGATGTCATTCCTTATTACTTAGATGAAGAGATCACAAAACTACGTTATACAAATAATGATGTCGATTACTTTAAAGACGTACCAAACTATATCGTCGACTTACATAATGACTATGCCAAAAAGCATGCCGCTGTCTTATCGATCGTGTCCGAAGATCCTGATGCTTTTAAGGATGTGGATCCGAAGAAGTTACAGACACATTCTAAAGCCATCCATGAAGCATGTTCACTTTTCTATGATCATTTGGATTTAATGATCGATCGCTGGTGCATCGTTGCTGCTCCTAGTCAGAAGTGGGCCAACAAAGTCTTTGATGATATGAGTGATCAGGAAGCCATGGAAGCTTTATGGAATGCCATTTATCATGCTTGTTATGTGGATACGGAGGATCCACTTTCCGCTTGGGACCTTCACCGTGTCTCATTTGAAAACCGTGTCAATAAGCTCAATGCCGCAAAGATCACATCATTACATTATACGAATTCATTAGGAACTGATCTGACGATTGGTATGAATAAAGATTACCTCTTTGCTGGAGGAGGCAGTTATACGACTGATGGCCTTTATTCTTTCCCTAATATTCCAACAGAAGAGATCTTTACATCTCCTAACTATAAGGATGTCAATGGCATCGTCTATAGCTCATTACCACTCAATCATAATGGAGCCATCATTAGAGACTTCCATTTAACATTTGAAAATGGTCGTGTGGTCGACTGGGATGCTAAAGAAGGAAAAGATGTTTTAACAAGCATTATTGAAACAGATGAAGGCTCTCATTATTTAGGAGAAGCTGCTCTTGTTCCTTATGATTCACCAATCTCACAGATGGGGATCTTATTCTACAATACCTTATTTGATGAAAATGCAGCCTGTCATTTAGCTTTAGGAAAAGGTTTTGCGGAATGTATCAAAGATGGTATCGGTCTAACAAAAGAACAGCTGTATCAGCGCGGCATCAATGATTCCTTAACACATGTCGATTTCATGATCGGCACAAAGGATCTTAATATTGAGGCGACAAAAGAAGATGGCTCAAAAGTCATGATCTTCAAAGATGGAGTCTTTACATTCTAAAGAAGGCCTATGTGCCTTCTTTTTGCATAAAAGCACCAATACTTCATCGTATTGGTGCCTATTTGAAAATGATTATTTAAGAATAAATAGCGTATTGTACTGATTTCGTAATCTACTTATATGATTTGGATCAATTTCTGGAAAGAGAACTTCAATTTCATGATCTGGCATTCCGGCTTTCATGAGCTTCCAGATTTCAAAATTTTCCTTTGTGACTCTTTTTTCTACATGCTTCCTTGTGCTTTCAATATATTCAGATATCAAATGTGACACCTCGCTTCCTGAATGTACGAACATTATTATTTTGATTCAAACACAATGCTTTTTATTAAATCTGAAAAGTGAATTCAATAACTATCCTTTCATCTGCCGATGCTATGACAAGGTAATCAAATATAAGACCTATGGAGAAGATTTTCTTGTGATCAGTACATTCAAATAGCATTTGGCAGTATCACGTTATGATTGAATTGTTAAGCGATTAATTTGTTAAAATGAGATTTCGAAATTCACGAATATCATTTTTATCAAATTCTGGGTAAAGTGCTTTGATCTCATCAACAGACTTTCCTGCTTTAATTAACTTTAAAATTTCAATAAAGTTTTTATTAACTTTTTCAGTAACTTCTTTCGTAACGGCTTCTCTTGTACGTTTAATCATACTTTTCATATAATCTGTCATTGTCCTTAACACCTCATTCCTTGAGTGTATCAGCATTATTATTTCAATTTAAACATGATGCATTTCTATGCTTTTTAGACTTGAAAAATTGATTCAATGACTAACAATTCGTATGCCGATGTTGTAGCAGGTAATAAAATCCATATAAAGCAAGCAGAACCTATGGAGAAGATCTGCTTGCAATCGGTACATTCAAATATGATTTTGCAGTATTACAAAATCATTGAATTGTTAAGCGATTAATTTGTTAAAATGAGATTTCGAAATTCACGAATATAATTCTTATCAAATTCTGGGTGAAGTGCTTTGATCTCATCAACAGATTTTCCTGACTTAATCAATCTTGTAATCTCAAAAGTGTTTTTTGTGAGTTTTTCTGAGACCGATTCTGTGACTGCTTTGGTGACTTCTTCCGTGACTTTCTCCGTGACTGCTTTAGTAACCTTCTCCGTGACTGCTTTAGTAACCTTCTCAGTGACTGATTTCGTAACTTTCTCTGTGACCTCCTTTGTAACTTTCTCAGTAACTTCTTTTGTAACATCCTCTCTCGTACGATTAATCATACTATTCATATAATCTGTCATTGAACTTAACGCCTCGCTTTCTTTTTGGGTCATATTGAATCCTTTCAACTTAAGTGTAGCATCTTTTTCATTGCGCTTCATTAAATCTGAGAAAATAATCGAAAGACCTGTAAAACATTGATCATCACAAGCTAAAATTTCTTTTTTGCGGTCTTTGTGGCAATTAAATAAGCCGATGATATAACTCTCAATCAGTGGATGGTAGCTTGATGTATTGATATTTTCGTTCATGAATGCTGGGCTGACATTAAGAATTTTTCCTTCCAAATCTTTTGTGGCTTCTGTGACCACCCAGAAATTATAAAGTTTAATTTTATGATTAATTTTATCCTTCAATTTCTTATACA
>ONFH01000207.1 GCA_900317015.1 uncultured Erysipelotrichaceae bacterium
AAAAATATTGGGAAACGCATCCATCTGATCACTGTTCAAGATGGTGAGATCTTGACGATCAATCATCGTGAATTTACATTCTTTGATATTCATTCAACCAAAGCAAAACAATTTGGCTTTCGTCTGACTTTAGACGATGGATATTTAACATGCTTAGGCGATGAACCTTATGATGAATCGGAACGGCCATATGTCATTTATGCCAAATGGCTATTATGTGAAGCCTTTTGCTTAAAAAGCGAAGCAGATCGTTTCCATCCTTATGAAAAGCATCATTCAACAGTTGCAGATGCATGCGAGCTTGCAAGCGAGCTGCATGTCAAGCATCTAGTCTTATATCACACTGAAGATACAGCTCAAGAGCGTAAAGAACTGTATCTAAAAGAAGGAGAAGCTCATTATCATGGAGATTTACATCTGCCACATGATCTTGAGGTCATTGAACTGTAGATGAAAAATAAATACTTAATTAAGCTGAGAAATGGGGAATCATTAAGTATTAAAGATTCTATGGTCATGATCTTGACCCTTTCACTTCCCGCTATTTTGGCACAGCTCTCAAGTGTTGTGATGCAATATATTGACTCTGCGATGGTAGGAAGATTGGGGGTCCATCAATCTGCTTCAATTGCGCTCATGTCATCGACGACTTGGCTCTTTAGTGGCATTTGTACATCAATCGGCATCGGCTTTGTGGTCAAGATTGCTCACCATATTGGTGCTAAAGAAGATCGAGAAGCACGAAATCTCGTAAAAATAGGACTTCTATTTCTTCTAGGTGTTTCACTTATTTTATTAGTAGTAGGAGTCTTTTTATCACGACCATTGCCAGTCATACTAGGTGGTGGCAGAGAGATCGTCAATGATGCAACCAAATATTTCTTTGTCTATAGCCTGTCGATGCCAGCTGTCATCATGGTCAGTGGCGCCGGTGGAATGTTACAGGGTGCTGGAATCATGAAACTGCCTAGCTTATTGAATGTTCTCATGTGTGGGCTAGATGTGCTCTTCAATGCCGTTCTCATTTTCCCTTCAGGAACTTTTCCAGGTATTCCAACAGCTGGTCTTGGCGTCCTAGGAGCAGCTATGGGGACCGCTTTTTCTCAACTTGTCACATCGATCTTGATGCTGCTTACGCTGCTTGTCTTTTCACCATTGAAGCTGACAAGTGGAGAGCATTTTTCGTTTAACATGCAAGAATTAACAGCAGCATTAAAAATCTCTTTACCAGTTCTGTTTGAATCCATCGTGATGAGCGGTGCTTATATCATGTCGACGCGTATTGTTGCACCGTTGGGAACATTATCTATTGCAGCCCACTCTTTCGCGGTGACAGTCGAGAGCCTTTGTTATATGCCTGGGTATGGCTTAGAAAGTGCTGCGACAACGATCATCGGGCAGTCATTAGGCGCCAAGCGTTTGGATCTTACCAAACGATTTGGCTATATGACGGTCTTTTTAGGGATGGGAATCATGAGCGGTATGGCCATTTTGCTTTACCTTTTTGCGCCATTTATGTTAGCACTGTTAACGCCGAGCCAGGGCATTATCAAATTAGGGACAAAAGTTTTACGTTTAGAAGCTTTTGTAGAAATCTTCTATGGCGCTTCGATCGTCGCCGGTGGAGTTTTTAAAGGAGCTGGAGATACGCTGATTCCAAGTTTTATGACGCTCTTTAGTATGTGGATCGTCCGACTTCCAGCTGCTTATTTTCTTTCTCATCACTTTGGCCTGTTTGGAATATGGATGGCAATGGCATCAGAACTGGTTTTTAGAGGCGTTATTTTCCTCATTCGCCTGTTTAAGAAATCATGGCTGAAAAATCTATAAAGAAAAAGAAGGTGACAGTGAAATCACTTTCTTTGTGTTAAAGATCAATTTCGGCATTAAAAATGAGTTCATGGAGAGCATCTTCTTCCTCGCTTGTGAGAGGGGAGGGCTGATGATCAGCCTCATCTGCTCGTCCTAAATATTTGAGAACGCCATCCTTAAAGCCTATGATCTGATCAGAAAAATTAACGAGTTCATCGGCATGCTCATTAATAATAATGAGTGTACGATTTTTTAATGTATATAAGTGATACAAAATGGGAAGAAAATCATCCTTTTCTTCTTTCGTCAAATTAGCAGTCGGATTATCTAAGATCAAAACTTTCGTATCAATCGTAATTAAAGAGGCTAGAATCGTCTTCCTCTGTTCATATAAAGAAAGATCATGAGGGTCTTTTTTGAAATCTGCATGCGGAATCTCCACAAAGTTTAAAGCATCATAAGCTTTACGGCGTGTGTTTGATAATGTGTAGTCAAAAGTAAAAAGAGAATTCATCACATTAAAGAGCACGCTTGTATCAAGCAGCTGCTCTTCCGGATAGTTAAGCATCATGCCGATCTCCTTTGTCGCATAGGGCATGGCTGGGGCAAAGAATGTCTGATGGCGCTGAGAAGAAACAAGCTGATTAAGAAGTACATCAAAACCGGACAAGCTGGCACCGGCAATAGAAACATAAGATGTATAATGATAAGCATCATTAATATAAGGATTCTTAATTGTTGTTTCATTATAATAAGCGAGTTTATCCACAATCATTCTGATCACCTCTTTTTCTTTGTATTGTAATAAAAATTGTGTATTCAAACAAGAATTATGATAAGAAATCACCAAAGCTGGAACATTTTTTATCAGATTCTAGAAAAGAAAATGTCAAAGCATTATTTTCTGAAATATTCTTTAGTGGATCTGCTTTTTTTGTAAGCACTTATTTGTTAGAATAAAAGGCGAAAGGAAGGGAATTTAGGATGAAGCCATATGTATTCTGTCATATGTTAACAAGCGTCGATGGGAAAATTAATGGGAATTTTCTAAAAGATGAACATACCCAAGAAGCATCACAGCTTTTTAAGGATGTGACTTTGGGAAGGCGTGCGCCATATAAAATCAAAGGATGGCTAGCTGGCAGAGCGACCACGGATGAACGTTTTACACATTATCATAAGCCTGATCTGAAACGTCATCCAATCTGTCCAGATGGTGATTTCATCATTAATGAAGATCGTGACTATTATTATATATCAGTAGATCCTACAGGCGTTTTAGGCTGGCAACATCATAAAGTGAACTATGGACAAGAAGCCTATGTAGTCGAAGTCTTAACGGCAGCTGCTTCAAAAGCCTATAAAGAATACTTACGACGTCATCATATTCCTTATATCATTTGTGGAGAACATGCTCTTGATTATGAAATCATGTTAGATAAACTCAAACGTATTTTTAATATTGACGTTCTGTTGCTTGGCGGTGGTGCTGTGTTAAACTGGTCCTTCATTCAGTCAGGCCTATGCGACGAGCTATCCGTTGTGATCGCACCAAGCGCTGATGGCTCACCAATCTCCCAAAGTGCATTTATGAAGGTCGGTCCGAAAAATAATGGAACGGTCTCTTTTGAATTGATCGAAGCTTCAACATACGAAAAAAGTACCGTATGGCTGAGATATAAAATCAATCATTCCTAATTGAAAAAGCTTAAAGAAGGTGTTTGAACATGATTATGGCAATTAGGCGAATATTGTTTGTCGCCATCGGATTTCTTATTCAGATCGCATTTTATGCGTTAGTATTGTTATTCTTTGGTGAACTATTTCCAGTCATCGATGTTTTCTATAGAATATTAGGTATTCTCATCGTACTGTATATTATTAGGACAAATCGCAATCTCAATGTGGCAATGCCAGTCATTGTCCTGATTCTCGTTTTCCCAATTTTTGGGACAGTGATCTTTATCTCCTGTGGCCAGACGTTTATTAGAAGTAAAACACTACGCAATATCTCTTCTAATGAACAGGATGCTAAACGTTATTATTTACAAGATCAGGAAGTAAAAGAAGAAGTCGAAAATATTGACATGATACAAATGCGCTATCTTTATGATCAAAACAGATTTCCTGTCTATAACCATAATCAGATCAAGTATTATCCTTTAGGCGATGACGCCTATCCAGTCATGCTTGAAGAGCTCAAGAAGGCCAAGCACTTTATTTTTCTTGAATACTTTATTATTCATGAAGGAAAACTTTGGAATTCCATTCTTGATATCCTTAAGAAAAAAGTCAAACAAGGGGTAGAGGTACGTGTTATGTATGATGACATTGGCTGTATCTCAACACTCAATCGAAAGTATCCTAAAGAATTAGAGTCATATGGGATTAAATGTGTGGTCTTCAATCACTTGAATCCCATTGCTGGCGTGATCATGAACAATCGTGACCATCGAAAGATCTTAGTCATCGATGGCCTCGTTGGTTTCTCCGGCGGGATGAATTTGGCAGATGAATATATCAATGTCAATTCTCCTTATGGACATTGGAAAGATAATGGCATTATGGTCAAAGGTTCCGCTGTCTGGTCAATGACACTATTCTTTTTAACAAGCTGGAATGCTTTTCGTCATGAAGACCCTCGTTTTGAAAAATATAAGGTGGATCCAATCAAATATAAAGATGCAGGTTATGTCATTCCTTATTGCGACTCGCCGCTTGATCAAGAAGACGTTGGCGAAAATGTCTACATCAATATCTTGGCTCAGGCAAAAGATTATGTGTATATCATGACACCTTATCTGATCATTGATGAATCGATGCAGAGAGCACTCGTCTTAGCAGCCCAAAGAGGTGTCGATGTGCGATTGATCATACCTGGCATCCCTGATAAAAAGACAGTTTATCAAATGACTCTTTCTTATTGTGAACGACTGATCAGCAGTGGAGTGAAAATTTATAAATATACACCTGGTTTCGTACATGCGAAGATCTTCGTCTCTGATGATCGCTTATGCACCGTTGGAACGATCAATATGGACTATCGTTCACTTGTTCATCATTTTGAATGTGGTCTGTTTATGTGTGACTGTGAGACTGTTCGAGCTGTTAAAAAGGATGCCTTAGATACAATTTCACGCTCACAGCTGTTAACAGCTGAAGAATTGAAAGGTGGTGTAGGAAAGAGCGTCTACTGGTCGTTATTACGAGTCATAGCACCGCTCTTCTAAAATGAAAGTTATTAATTTTGGTTCTTTAAATATTGATCATAGTTATGAGCTGGATCACTTTGTCTTGCCTGGCGAAACATGTCTGAGTCATCACTTTGCTTCAAATCTTGGTGGCAAGGGTTTCAATCAAAGTGTTGCCTTGGCAAAAGCCGGCGCTCATGTTATTCATGCGGGATGCATTGGTGTCGATGGTCAAAGTTTTCTGAAAGTCTTCGACGCGTTAAATGTTGATCACAAACACGTAAAAGTCGTCGATGCACCAACGGGACATGCCATCATCCAGCTTGTCAATGGTGCCAATAGCATCATTGTCGAAGGTGGCGCAAATCAGTTGATCGATGAGCAGCAGATTGAGGATGTCATGAAAGAGGCCTATCCAGGAGATCTATTATTGTTGCAAAATGAGATCAACGATCTGCCACTCATCATTCAAAAAGCAAAAGAACGACAGATGAAGATCGTTTTAAATGCAGCGCCAATGAATAAAATAATCAAGGAACTTCCTTTAGAGGATATCGGTATGCTCATCGTCAATGAAACAGAAGCGGCTGGCCTTGTCCATACAGCAACAACGGATGTTGATGAAATCGTCACTTTACTCAATCAAATGTTTCCTCACAAGGAGATCGTTTTGACCTTAGGCGAGAAAGGAAGCATGTATTTATTTGAAGGGACGATCATAAAAGTGCCAGCAGATCAAGTGCATGCCGTTGATACGACAGGTGCCGGTGATACCTTTATCGGTTACTTCTTAGCCAGCCTCATGGATCATAAGTCCATCAAAGAAGCTTTAAAAATTGCGACAAGTGCTAGTGCCTTGGCTGTTTGCAAGAAAGGTGCGAGTCGAAGTATTCCTGATTTACATGAAGTTACGACTTATCGGCTCTATAAAAAAGCTATTGATCTGCCTCGTTTTCAAATGGGCAAGATCACCTATAAGAAGGGACGATACAATAAAGATATCCCGGTCTATGATGAAACATTAAAGTCATATGTTTATAATTTTTATAAACGTGGCCTTCTTCTTGAAGGAGAAAAGCCAGAACAGGATCTTTCATCATTAGATCTTATCGGTACGATTTCTGCTTTAAGCTATTATATGCGTCATGGCGGTCTCAATAGTGATACCTTTGCGAACGCCATCAATGATGGTACGATTCAAAAATTAGATGATCATCTTCATCAATTAATAGAGACTTTTCGTTAAGTCTCTTTTTCTTGCATTGATGGCTGATTATGTTAAAATATTCGTACTTTTTTGGAAAGGACAAATATGAAACATCTACAATTAAAATATAACTTACTACAATTTTTCTATTGGATCTGTTACTGCTGTGTTTATGGCTTTGTCGCCATCTTCCTGCAGTACCACGGTTTATCAAATACAGAAATCGGGATCGTGACGGGTCTAGGCGCTGCCTTTACCGTCATCACTTCACCGTATCTCGCTGGACTTATTGGAAAGATCAAATCTATGACGAATGAAAAGATGGTCGTTTTGACGATGATTGGGACTTTTATCCTCTATGGCCTCATGAGTCTGATCAAATTCCCTCATGTTATCATGATCATTTTATATATCTTGTTGATTCAGCTGATTGCCACCGATGTTCCGGTGCTATCACAGATCTGTATGGATTATTTAAAAGAGGGTGAATATCTAGATTTCGGTCTCGCCAGAGGCCTGGGCTCATTATCTTATGCCAGTGCGGCTGCGGTGATGGGGTTCTTAGTCGATTGGATCAATCCTCTTGCTGTGAGTGTCGTTTATGTCATCTCCGGTTTGCTGGTGATCTTGATGATCAAGATCCTGCCAAAAGTTAAGCATCTAGAATCAGAAAAGCAGGGCTCATCCATTTCTATCTTTCGCTTTATTAAGCTGTATAAACGTTACTTCATTATTGTATTATCGTTCATGTTGCCACTAAGTATGGCAAGCACAATCGGGACGTACTTAATCAATATTGTGAAAAGCTTAGGCGGAACGTCATCGCTGTTCGGAATCGCGACCTTCTTAAGTGCCGGAAGCGAATTACCATTTATGGCCATTACGCATTCCTTACTTAAAAAATATACACCACGACAGCTTTTTATGGTCGCTTCGATTGCCTATGTCATTCGTAATATCACGATCGCTTTAGCAGGTAACCTGGTCGTTTTGATCATTGGTCTTTTATTCCAGGGCTTAAGCTTTGGTTTATTTACCGCTGTCGTAACGAATTACGCGAATGATTATGTGCGTAAAGAACATGGCATGATGGCACAGACACTTTTAGCGGTGATGATCTCCGGCATCGGTCCAACGATCGGCAATTTCGTTTGTGGCCGTTTGCAGGATACTTTAGGCCTACCTGCCATGTTGCTATTTACAAGCATCTGTACGATCATCGGCTTTGTAATCTACTTATGCCTCTTTATTTTTGGGAAAAAAGAAGAAATCAAGTACGAATAGGAACAGGAAATCTCCTGTTCCTTTCTTATTTTCTCCAATAATTCTTATAAACAATAAAAAGTAAGAATTAAAAA
>ONFH01000148.1 GCA_900317015.1 uncultured Erysipelotrichaceae bacterium
ATTTGGATAACGTTCCATAAAACGTTGATAGTAAGGAAGAACAGCACTCATTGTCGTCTGCTGAAGCATGATCTCAGAGATCCAGATTGCATAAGGATCCTTTGTATGACGAAAGGGCAGATCACGCTTGTTGAGATCATACCAGTTGATCAGTTTTTCTTGAAAATTCATAATATCACCGGGTCCTATTCTACCATATAAATCAAAAGATTTTTTTCTCAAGCTAAGAAAATTTATATATTTTTGATAAGTTCATGATATTTACTCGATTCGACAATGATGGTAAAATAGACATATAAGGAGGCTCATGTTATGAAATTGATCATTGCAATCGTTAACAATGACGACAGCTCAAATGTACAGACAGCCCTCACTGAAGGCGGGTATTTTGTTACAAAGCTCGCTACATCTGGTGGTTTTTTAAAGAAAGGAAATACCACATTCTTTATTGGGACCGATGATGAAAAAGTCGATGGTGCGATTGACATTATTAAAAATCATGCAAAGAAGCGTGTCGAAAAAGAACCAACTGTCCCACCAACAGAAATGGGAGAATTTTTCACACCAATTATGGTTGACGTGCTGGTCGGCGGGGCAACTGTGTTTGTCTTAAATATCGATCGTTTTGAAAAACTATAATGTACATGGATGGCAATGCCATCCATTTTAGTTAGAAGGGAACCATTATGTATATTGAATTATTATCTAAGAAAAATGAAGCACAGGTCATGAAGACCTTTGAGACGTATAAAATGAATGTCCCATTATATGAAAATGGAACGATCTTTTTATGTGCTACCGAAAATAATATCGTCTATGGCTTTGTGAAGCTTTATAAATTAAGAGAGATCAAGCTGATCTATGCGATGCCATGCAGTCGTCAGGTCGAGATCTTCCAGACCTTATTATCGGCTTTGGATCGTATTGGCTATGACCGTCTGATCTTACATACTTCTAAAGCCAATGAACCATTCTTTGCCTCATTTGGTTATTCACGCTCCAATCCGGGCACGATGGTCAAGATCTTACCATTGTCTCACCACTTTGAGACTTATGATGAAGTGCAGGCCTTTATTGACGCACAGAAGGATCGTGTCTATTCACTCGATCATTTTAAGGAGTTTGCGAGAGAACATTTTAATATTCAGTATGTCTTAAAATGTGTGCATATCGGTGGGACGAATGGCAAAGGATCAACGGTCAACTATACCAAGGAAGTCTTAAAGCATGCCCATTATTATGAAGTGGGGACTTTTACGAGTCCATCCTTAGATCAGCGTTTAGATATCATTCAGATCAATGATGTCTCGATGGATGAAAAGACCTTCGTTCATATGGCCAACCGTTTTATGGGAGACTTCTTAGAGGCCAAGCTCTCGAAGTTTGAAATTGAAGTGTTTATTTCGATCCTCTACTTTATCTTCAAAGGGGTCGACATTGCCTTATATGAAGTCGGGTTAGGCGGCAGCCTTGATGCGACAAATATTATTGGGCCGCTTTTAGCCGTCAATACAAATATTGGACTAGATCATACCGATTACTTAGGGGATACCTATACCTCTATAGCGAGAAACAAAGCCGGTATTATTAAGGATGGCGTGCCTTATATGACCGCCGAGACAAGAGCCGATGTGCTTGATGTCTTTTATGAAGAATGTCAAAAACATCATTCCGAACTGATCCTCATTGATCCCGTTGAAGATCCTGTTTATGAAAAAGATTCTATTACCTATGATTATCATGGCTATCATGTGACCTTAGACACCGGGGCGCATTATCAGGTGGTCAATTCCGCTTTAGCTATCAATATTCTAGAGACGATCCGTCCGCTCTTCCCATTTACGACAGATGATCTTATCGAGGGATTAAAAGAAGCCCATTGGGCGGGACGCTTTGAAAAGGTCCATGAAGATCCTTTGATTATTATTGATGGCGCTCATAATAAGGAAGGCATGGAGGAATTTGTGAGATCTGCAAGAGCGTATGATCATCCTCATGTCATCTTCAGTGCTTTAGGGGATAAGGATACCGATGCAATGCTGTCCTTATTATTAAGTCTCACGGATGATGTCACATTGACACAGTTCAAACATAAAAGAGCGGCGTCGGCGAAAGATCTAGCCAAGGATTTTCCAGTGAAGATCAACACTGACTGGAAGGCCTGTGTGGATGAAGCACTCACCATGCATGAGCGCACGATCATGATCACTGGATCTTTGTATTTCTTAGCGCAGGTAAGAGCTTACTTAAAGTCAAAAAAATAATGGATTGAAGGGCAATATTTTTGCCCTTTTTCTTGTAATTTTTGTTTAGGTATGGTAAGCTTGAGCAGCTTTAGAAAGAGAGAACAATAAATGAGCAAAATAACTTTTAATGAATTACCTTTAAGCAGTGACGTTTTAAGAGCCATCGAAGAAATGGGCTTTGAAAAACCAAGTAAGATCCAGGAACAGGCCATCCCTGAAGCCATGAAGGGCCGTGACATCATCGGTCAGGCACAGACAGGAACAGGAAAAACATTAGCCTTTGGATCAGTCCTGCTCACAAACTTAAAACCAAGTGATCATATCTCTGCCATCGTTTTATCACCAACAAGAGAACTAGCCAATCAGATCTATGAACAGTTCAAGAAGATGGGCCGTTATACCGACTTACGCTTTACGTGCGTCTTTGGCGGAAGTCCGATCGAACGACAGATCCGTACGATCAAAAAGGGCTGTGATATTATTATCGGGACACCAGGACGTGTCATGGACTTAATGCGTCGTAAGGTGTTACGTTTAGATGAATTACAATATTTCGTTTTAGATGAAGCCGATGAAATGTTAAATATGGGCTTTGTCGAAGACATTGAAACGATCTTACAGAGCGTGCCAGAAACAAGACAGACCTTATTATTCTCGGCCACGATGCCCGATGGCATTAAGAAGATCGCTTCTAACTATATGAAAAAGGATTACTTACATATTCGTATTAAACAGAAGCAACAGACTGCAACAACAGTGGAACAGTTCTTCTATGTCGTCAAACCTAAGGAAAAGTTTGAAACATTATGCCGTGTGCTAGATTCTGAAAAGATCGATAGTGCGATCATCTTCTGTAAAACCAAGCGCAGCGTCGATGAAGTGGCTTCTGAATTAAAGGCCCATAACTATAATGTCGAATCGATGCATGGGGATATCTCTCAGGAGACGCGTATGCATACCTTAAAACAGTTCAAGGCTGGGAAGATCAAATACTTAGTGGCGACAGATGTGGCGGCAAGAGGAATTGACGTGGATCATGTCAGCCATGTCATCAACTATGAATTACCTCAGGAAGATGAACTGTATATCCACCGTATCGGTCGTACTGGCCGTGCTGGGGCCAAGGGTGTCGCTTTCTCATTAGTCTCACCAAGAGAACTAAGCTACTTTAGAAAGATTGAACGGAAAACGAATTCTCATTTCGTCGAATTAGAAGTGCCAACGATCGATGATATCTTTAATAATAAGATGAATGAGATCTTATTTGAGATCCAGGATATTTTAGATCATAATGGGCAGTACGATTATCGTGAAGTCGTCAGATCGATTCCTAAGAACATGCGTGATGATGTCTTAGCCGCTTTATTAAAGATGGCCTTTGATGCGAAGATCGGCTATGAATATGATGACGAGAATGACTTAAGCGAGATCAAATATGATAAATTGATGTTTGACCGAGGCAAGGTCGATCGTGTCAATAAGAGCAAGCTCATCGCCTTCATCTGTGATGAATCAGGTATTAAGAGTGACAAGCTAGGGGAGATCACGATCAAACGTAAGTGTTCTTATGTTTATGTGGAAAAAGACGTTACAGATCGTGTGATCAAGAAGTGCAGTCATAAGAAATTAAATAATCGTAAAGTCGAAGTGACTTACGTAGAAGGATAGTGGTCAGAAATGATCACTATTTTTCATTTTGGCATGAATTTTTAGAGAAAGGTCAAAATTTCTTGACAAAATTTTACCGTCCGTACAAGTGAAAGCGCCTAAATTTTTTTATTGAAGAGGTCGACTTTTTTTGCATTTGGTCAAGAATAAGAATAGAATGATACTTTATCAGTGCTTTTGAAAATGCATGAAAACGCTTTACTAGGAAGGGTTTTCAATGTATAATGTCAACTGTACTTAAACAGGAGGTATAAAATAAGTTATGAAAAAATATGTTTACTTATTCCGCGAAGCTGCAGCTTTAGATATGCCACTTGATGAAAAGAAAAAGATTTTCGGTGGTAAAGGTGCAAACTTAGCAGAAATGACTGGAATTGGTCTTCCAGTTCCTCAGGGCTTCACTGTTACAACAGAAGCTTGTACTCAGTACTATGAAGATGGTGCTAAGTTAACTGATGAAATGAAGAAAGAAATCTCTGACAACTTAAAGGAAATGGAAAAGATCACTGGTAGAACTTTCGGTGATCCTAAGAACCCACTTCTTGTATCTGTACGTTCTGGTGCACGTGAATCTATGCCAGGTATGATGGATACAGTCTTAAACTTAGGTTTAAACGATGAAGTTGCCGCTCAGTTCGCTAAAGATACTGGTAATGAAAGATTCGTATATGACTCATATCGTCGTTTCATCCAGATGTTTGCGGATGTTGTAAGAGGATTCCCAAGAGAAAAATTCGAATTACAGTTCGATAAGATGAAAGAAGAAAAAGGCTATGAATTCGATACTGACTTCACTGCAGAAGATTTAAAGGCTGTTGTAGAAGTTTACAAGGATGAATTCAAGAAGTTAGACCCAGCTGGTTTCCCACAGAATCCTATGGATCAGTTATACGCAGCTGTTGGTGCCGTATTTGGTTCTTGGAACAATGACCGTGCAATCACTTATCGTCGTTTAAACGATATCCCTGGTTCTTGGGGTACTGCTGTAAACGTTCAGCAGATGGTTTATGGTAACCGTTCAGAAACTTCTGGTACTGGTGTTGCCTTCACTCGTAACCCAGCTACTGGTGAAAACAAATTATTCGGTGAATACTTAATGAACGCTCAGGGCGAAGACGTTGTATCTGGTGTTCGTACTCCTTCACCAATCGCTAAATTAAAGGAACAGATGCCTGAAGTTTACGATCAGTTCGTAAAGATCTGTGATACTCTTGAATCTCATTACAAGAATATGCAGGATATGGAATTTACTATTGAAGATGGTAAATTATTCATGTTACAGACTCGTAATGGTAAGAGAACAGCTCAGGCTGCATTAAAGATCGCTGTTGATATGGTCAACGAAGGCTTAGTGACTAAAGATGAAGCTTTATTATTAGTTGAACCAAAACAGTTAGATCAGTTATTACATCCAAACTTCGATCAGGAAGCATTAAAGGCTGCTAAGGAAGTTGCAACAGGTTTAGCTGCTTCTCCAGGTGCTGCTACTGGTCACTTATATTTCACAGCTGATGATGCAAAGGCTGCACACGAAAATGGTGTTCAGAACTTGATCTTAGCTCGTAACGAAACTTCTCCAGAAGATATCGAAGGTATGGTCGTATGTAACGGTATCTTAACAGTTCGTGGTGGTATGACTTCACACGCTGCCGTCGTTGCTCGTGGTATGGGTACTTGCTGCGTATCTGGTTGTGGTGCAATCAGAGTTGATGAAGCTACTAAGACATTAACATTACCTGATGGCCGTGAATTACATGAAGGCGACTATGTATCATTAAATGGTTCTACTGGTCAGGTCTTCGCAGAAAAGATTGCTACAACAGCTCCTACAATCGGTGGCGATTTCGCTACATTCATGAATTGGGCTGATGAAGCACGTAGATTAAAAGTAAGAACAAACGCTGATAACCCAAGAGATGCTAAACAGGCTAGAGACTTCGGTGCAGAAGGTATTGGTCTTTGCCGTACAGAACATATGTTCTTCGACGAAGAAAGAATCTTCAACTTCCGTCGTATGATCTGTGCATCAACTGTTGAAGAAAGAGTTGAAGCATTATCTAAGATCGAACCTTATCAGCAGGCTGACTTCGAAGAATTATATAGAACAATGGGTAAATATGGTGTTAACATCCGTTTCTTAGACCCACCTCTACATGAATTCTTACCTCATACTGATGAAGAAATTAAGCCATTAGCTGAATCTTTAGGTATGACATTCGAAGCATTAAAGGCTCGTGTTGATTCATTAAAGGAATTCAACCCAATGATGGGTCATCGTGGCTGCCGTCTTGCAGTTACATATCCTGAAATTGCTGCTATGCAGACAGAAGCTGTCATCAAAGCTGCAATCAACGTTTCTAAAGAAACTGGCAATATGATCGAACCTGAAATCATGATCCCTCTTGTTGGCGAAGTTAAGGAATTAGCATTCGTTAAGAAGACAGTTACTAAGACTGCAGATCAGATCATTGCAGATGCCGGTGTAGATATGAAGTACCATGTAGGTACAATGATCGAAATCCCAAGAGCTGCATTAACAGCTGACAAGATCGCTACTGAAGCTGAATTCTTCTCATTTGGTACGAATGACTTAACTCAGATGACATTCGGTTTCTCTCGTGATGATGCTGGTAAGTTCTTAGGCGATTACTATAAGAACAACATCTACGAACATGATCCATTCCAGACAATCGATGTTGATGGTGTCGGTCAGTTAGTAAAGATGGCTGTTGAAAAAGGTAAGGCTACTCGTCCAGATATCAAGTTAGGTATCTGTGGTGAACATGGTGGCGATCCAAAGACTGTAGAATTCTGTCATAACGTTGGATTAACTTATGTATCATGCTCTCCATTCAGAGTTCCACTTGCTCGTTTAGCTGCTGCTCAGGCTGCTGTAAAAGAAAAAATGGCTAAATAGTAATTCATAACTTATTTAGAAAAGGCACACTTCGGTGTGTCTTTTCGCTATCTCAAAGAAAAAATGAAGTAGGATCTCTTCAAATGCTTTGAATAAAGCTTGTTTACTTCTCACTTTTCTGTATGATAGAAAACGAAGTTTAAACTTCAAAATAGATTGAATCATCTCTACTTTTTCTGTATAAGCAAGGCGGACAAAATGAGTATGCAGTCAGAAGTAGATGCACCAATACAGTTCGTATTGGTGTTTTTATTTCCATCGATATTTCTTTAAGAATTATTGACGAACATGAGAGGGATGATTATTAAGAGTAGGATCAATAAGATGAATCCCATAAAGGACGATCTGTTTTGAAGAAATATAGTAAGTGACCTCATACCTTTAAAAGTGATCTGCCATAGTCAGTTAAGAGATAGGCTTTAATGATGTGTTGATCCATCGTTCGTCCTTAGTATCAGGACATAAAACTGATAGATTCTTTGTTTTTCATGATTTCAAATATTTACGTTTATTGATCATGGAATCATTTTTGATCAAGCCTTCATATCAAGACTCGATATTATGTCCGAGATGTAAAACGAATTCACATAAACTTTACATTGCTTGACTATAATAGGGATACAGTTTTCTGTAAGAGAAATAGGCAAGTGAACCGTTTGATGATATAATGGGCTCAGGTGTTAATGATGAAGATTGAATTAAATTTAGAAAGTTATGCAGTCCTATTGTACTGTACAGATATCGTTCCAACCAAAGATCAGCCCTTGAGCTCCGATGAGTGGAACGTGGTAGAAAAACTAGTCATAGAAAGTCCCAAAAAGGATGTTAGTGCCTTATTTGGTATGAGTTATGAAGGCCTGACCCAGATCGTTGGTATTGAAGGCTATTTAGCAAGAAAGATGATCGCTAGAAACGCTTTGATGCCTCATTTAATGTATTCGCTTCATAACTTAGAAGCCAATGGCATCAAAGTCACGACTCAGTATGAAGACAATTATCCGACTTTTTTCAATAAACTAGGCGATCGAAAGCCGAGCATCTTATTTTATCAGGGAGATCTTTCCTTCTTAGAAGGCGATTGCTTATCCATCGTTGGTCCCCAGGATCTTAAGAATAGCTATGAAAAAGGTCTGTCATTATTAATTGAGAAAGGATTGAAAGCCAAACGTATCTTTGTAACATCCAACATGAAGGGCACGGATGCCTATGTGGAAGACAAAGTCTTAAAAGGGAATGGTAATGTTGTAGAATTCGTTGCCGATCATATGTTTGATCGTTTATCGGAATGTAAGAAATATATTGAAGAAGGACGTATGACGATCGTCTGTGCCTGTGATCCTTTTGGCTATTTTGATGTAACGAATACTTTGGATCGTAATATCTATGTCTGTGGTCTTTCTCGTGAACAGATCGTTTTAGCAACTTCGATCAATACCGGTCCAATCTGGTTTACCGCTGTCTTAAATCTTCATTATCATTGGACGCATCTCTTAGTCTCCCAGCAGGGGGAAATGGAAAGCGGGAACATGCGTTTGATTGAAATGGGAGCTGTACCAATTTATCTTTCGGACTTAGAAAGTGATCTGACGATCCATCAGATCTATGAAAAGAACAGTCCAAAAGAAGCAACCGAACAAGTTGTCAAACAGATGTCGATCTTTGATTATTTAGGAGACGAAGAGGAGGAAAAGGATGTATAAAGAAACAATCAAACAGGCTTTTCATAAATATCCGATCACCTGTGCTTTGATTGCGCTCTGCGTGATCTATTATATTTATACCTCGATCGTTTATGGCTTTGATATGAATGTCTATCAGGGCTTAGCAGCGGGTGGTTATAATCCGGTCTACGTCGAGAAAGGACATGATTATTACCGCTTATTAACAGCCAACTTCGTCCACTTTGGCATTATGCATATAGCGGTCAATTCTTATTCTCTTTATAACATGGGGAGTTTTATTGAGTCCCTGATCAGCAAGAAAGCTTATATCATCATTCTGATCGTCAGTGGAATCTGTACGAACTTATTGCCATATCTGCTTTATTTGTTTACCGGTTATGGTTCATCAACGGTAGGTGGTGGCATCTCCGGGGTCATCTTTGGCCTGATCGGGACGGTCGGCGCCCTGTATTTCCACTATCCCCATATCTTTAGAGATGTTGCGAAAAGTTTAGCATTAAATGTCGCTTTAATGCTTGGTATTTCATTTTTAGTCCCATCGATCTCATTATCCGGTCATGTCAGTGGTCTGATCGGTGGCTTTGTCTCAAGTTATCTGTTAGTAAAATCAAATGATGCATTTGATAGATAGGAGCGATGCTTATGAAAAATTATGACGAATGGAAACAGCGCCGTGAGGCCAAGAAGTATTTCCGTTCAAACAATCAGTTCATCTTGAATGGTAAGGATTATGCCAAACTGATTCCCTGTGGCTTGATCGCCGCCATTGCTTTAGGGGCGCTCTTAGCCGCTTTTGGTGCTTTGATCCGCTATTTTACGTTGAGCTTCTGTTATATTTTCTTTGGCTATATCATGGCCAATTTAAATAAGCGTATTTCGAATAAAGAAGGCTCACAGCTTGGCATCTTTAGTGGTGTGATGGTCGTGATCGCCGTTTACTTTGAACATGTCATCAGTCTGATGATCAGCTATAACGTCTCACTAGGTTCGGCAATTCCTTATGCCTTGAATAGCTTTCTTCATATGAGCCTGATCAGCTGGATCTTTCTATTAGCTGGTGTGTATTTAGCTTACATGAATTGTCAATAAGTCATTTTCAGTTCATATAATTGTCATAAAATGGTCATAAAGGGGTGTGATAAAATGAATGTAGCGGTCGTTTATTTTGGTGATGATACCGTATCGCAGTTAGCGGATGATCTTGCGAGAGAAGCAAGAACGCATGCGATGACGCCTCATGACTATGACTTCTCTGATGAAGTTGATTTACTGATGATCGGCTGTCAGTGTCTGATGTCAGGTCATAAACATAAAAAAGAGATCCATGACTTTATTAGCCATCTTGATCCAACCAAGGTCAAGAATGTGGCGGTCTTCTCTCTTTTCACATTTAAGAATGGTCTACTTTCCTATACAGTGAAAGAGATCATTGATCATGATCTGCCTCTTTTAAGAGATCAGTATGAATGTAAGATTCCTATGCGCAGTGAGATTACCGATAATATGCTGCAAGGGGCAAGAGTTTATGTAGACGATATGATGACAGTCGTTAATAATTACTATTAAAGATCCAGGAAACTGGATCTTTAAACGTTTAATGGATGTTTTTCACTCATCTTTTTCAAGAAGTGTAAGAGGATATCATCAGTTTCTTCATTCACTTCTTCAGCTTTGAGAAGATCAGGGAGTTCTAATGTTGGATCGGCGGCGCCACATAAATCAAGACCAAACACTTTATGGTGTAAGATCAGCTTTTTTAACATGGCCATTAAGGTGTTGAGGGGCAGGTCGCCCTGATTCCAGTTCGTGATCGCATAAGCCTCGGATAAGATATCCTTATCAATGGAAATATAGATCGGATAGTATTCGTTATACTCAGGCAGGCGAGAGGCTTTGATATCTTCATAACTGATGGAGATCAGCCGGTCTTCATGCCCAATCTTCGTAAAGGCCTTATGTTCAGGGCCAATCAGGATCACCTTATGGAGAAAAGGGTGATCGAGTAAAACGAGCTTGAGCCAGTTGCCACAGGACAAGAGACCAGGGATCGTCGAGGCCTGCATATCGGTATGGTGATCAAAGACGATCAAGTCAAAAGGTTCAGGAATCTTCTGAATAAAGAATCTTGTCATATAATGATAATTGCCATTGTCGATAAAATGGATGCCATTGATCGAATATTTATAAATGCGATCTTTGATGCGTCGTTCGGCGAGTCTAGAACAGAATAAGTCTGTCCCATCAATATCATGCATATCTAAATACGTAAAATCTTTGAAATAAGGATCATTTTTATTATAGGTGTTGTTAAAATCTAAAATTAAATTCGACATACGAAAAAAAGAGTCAGAGACTCTTTATTGAATGACCATTGCATTAGGAATCGGTCTTGTAGGATCGTCCTTCTGAAAACGGTCGTAATATAACACCCCGTCAAAATGATCCATTTCATGTTGGATACAGATGGCTGTAAAGCCACGGGCCGTGATCTTGACGTTCTGCTTTGTTAAAGCATCATAAGCTTCAACGACCACTTTGGCATGTCTTGGGACATAGCCTTTATGATCTACAGGTACGGAAAGGCAGCCTTCACCACTTGCAACATAGGAGATCTTTGGTGTATAGGCCACGATCTTTGGGTTGACTAAGACCCACTGGTCTAAGTTCTTTAAATTGCCATCTTGATCATAATAAGGAATATAGATGGCACACATACGTTTTAATACGCCTACCTGGACAGCTGCCAGACCGACACCAGGACGTAAGTCATATTTTTTACTTAATTCTTCATCCTGTGAGTTGATCAGGTATTCCATCATATCTTTTGCGAGCTGTTCATCTTCTGCACTTAAAGGTAGTTCTACTTCTTTGGAAATTTCTCTGATCATTGGATTTTTATCATCAATGATGTTATCCATTGTAATCATACTTTTCACCTCCGAGCCATTATAACAAATTTTATTACAAAACTAAAGGTATATACACTATTGATATGGTTTATGGAAGATGAAATGACTCCTCGCTTATTGAGGGATGAAAAGTTTTCATGTATAATAAGGAAAAGTTAAGGAGGTCGTCAAATGTACGAATATCCAATTGATGAAACTTGGAGCATTGAGGAGATCACGGATGTGATCGCCCTTTATAACATCGTAGAAAAAGCCTATGAAGAAGGCATTAAACGTGATGACTTTATGAAGGCTTATCGACGTTTTTGTGAGATCGTTGATGCAAAATCAGAACAGAAACGCTTAGATCGTGCGTTTGAAAAAGCGTCCGGTTATTCCATCTATCGTGTCTTTAAGGCATGTCAAAAAGGGGATGAACACATTCACTTATGAGATTTACTAAAAATCACCAAAAAAGACGTGAAAATTATTTCATTGGTTTATTGAAGCGACGTGGTTCTGATAAACTGATCTTCTTTTGTGTTTTTCTCCTCTGCTTATTTGGGGTCATTATGATCGGTGATGCCTCCATCGGTATGGCCATTAAATTTGGCTCTTCTTATCCAATCAATGGGATGTTAAAGCAAATGGCTGCGCTATTCCTGGGTGGAATCGGTATGATCGTCCTCACGTTAAAGAAGAACTTGCATCTCAATGAGAAGATTTATTACTTTCTGATCGGTCTGGCGTATATCTTAATGATTGCCTGTCTTCATTGGACGGTCAATGGGACCCATGCCTGGATCAAAATCTTTGGCTTTTCCATTCAGCCAGTCGAATTCTTTAAGATCGTGATGATCGCTTATATTGCCTTTATTGATGGCAAGTATATTACAACGAGTAAGAAGAGAGCGTCTCGTCTTTATCATAACAACTATACTTCAGAAGCTGCCAAAGAAGCCCATAATAAGATCATGTGGGATGAAATTGGAAAGCCAGCTTTAGTCGTTTTGATCGGGACGGGGATCTGTATCGTGATCCAGAAGGACTTAGGAAGTGCCTTGATCTTAGTGGCGATGGCTCTCTGTACGTTTGTCAGTGCCCCAAATAAATGGTTCAAACGCTACAAACATTATCTTAAGCTCGGCTTTTTGGGCTTGATGGTCTTAACAATCTTCTTCGTTTCGACGAAAGCTTATCGTATTTTATCACCACATCAGGCCGCTCGTTTCGCTTCATGGCTAGAGCCTACGAACTCGAAATATATCTTTGGTTCTTCTTATCAGGTCGTCAATGGTCTGGTCGGTTATACCAATGGGGGACTGATCGGTCGTGGCTTTAACAATTCGGTCATGAAATATGGTTATATTCCAGAAGCCCAGAATGACTATATCAGTGCCATTATTACCGAAGAGTTTGGTTTAATTGGCATTTTGATCATTATCTTACTATATGGTGTCATTATCTTCCGTCTCTTAAAATATGCATTTAAAGTCAAGGATGGACAAAGCAAGATGACATTAGTTGGGATCGCCTCCTATTTTTTCTTACATTTGTTTGTCAACTTAGGCGGTGTCTCTGGTCTCATTCCAATGACCGGGGTGCCACTTTTACTCGTCAGTGCTGGTGGTACATCAACGATCATGGCCTTATTTGGCATCGGTATGGCCCAGAATATTATTATCGCTTATAACAAAGAACAGTTGAAAGAAGCTGCCGCTAAGGATGTGAGATAATGTATGAGGCAATTGAAGCGCTCATTGAAGCCATCAAACAGGAATCATGGTATTTAGAGTTTATTGATGCCCGTGAGGCCTGTTTAAATAATGAAGAGCTAACTGTTGAGTTGAAAACGATGGAACGCCTGCTTGAAGAAAAGCAGGATCTTACCAAATACAGTGCTTATATCCCACTTGATGACATCAATGAGAAGATCAAAGCACAAAATCAGGTCTTAAGTCGTTTTGAAGATATGCGAGACTATCAGAATTGTCTCCATGTCTTAAATATGCATTTAGATGAGATCAGCCAGGTCGTCTTTGGCGGGATCTCGAAAAATTTAACGATTGGGAGGATCGGAAAGCTTTATGCGCGTTATAGCAGGTAAATATAAAAGTCGTCCTTTAAAGACGGTCAAGTCCCAGGCCACACGACCAACGACGGACAAGAATAAAGAAAATCTCTTTAATATCATTGGTCCTTATTTCAATGGCGGTGTCGTCTTAGATCTCTTTGCCGGCAGTGGAGGACTTGGCATCGAAGCCATCTCTCGTGGCATGGATACCTTATATAGTGTGGATAAGGCTTATCAGGCTTTTCGTGTCGTCAAGGACAATATCGACAGTCTAAAGATCGAAGATGCCCATGTCTTAAAGATGGACTATAAAAAAGCCTTAGAGAAATTTAAGGAAGATCACGTCGTCTTTGATCTTGTCTTTCTCGATCCACCTTATCGGATGAAGATCAATGCATCGATCATTGATACTTTAGCAAAGAATGGGAATCTGAGAAAAGATGCCTTAATCGTGATCGAGGATGTCAAAGAAGAACGTTTAACGTTTGACGCCCCGTTTGAATGTACAAAGGAAAGAGACTTTGGCATTACCGTTATGCAGTTCGTAAGATATCGAGGTGAAGATCATGCGTAGAGCGATTTATGGTGGAACCTTTGACCCAATTACGGATGGACATATCGATATTATTAAAAGAGCCCTGAAGATCTTTGATGAAGTCTATGTTGTCATCTTTCATAATCCTGCTAAGCATACGCTTTTCAGTGTTGATGAACGTTTAGACTTAATGAAAGAAGCCTTAAAGGATCTAGATCATGTGAAAGTCGATGTCAGTGAAGAGCTGGCCGTCGAATATGCCAGAAAAGTCGGCGCCTGTGCCATGGTACGAGGCTTAAGAGCCACACAGGATTACCATTATGAATCGATGATGGCTTACTGTAATCAGTATCTCGATCGTGAGATCGAAGTGGTTTTTTTAATGACCCAGTTATCACATACATTTATCTCTTCATCAGCCGTCAAGGAAATGGCATCCCATCATTCTGATGTGTCCCCATTAGTTCCTAAATGTGTCGATGAAGCGTTAAAGAAAAAATATGGTCAAAGCTAAATGTGCTTTGACTTTTTTCATAGACAATGAAGGTCGATATGCTTTAGAATAAAAAGAAGAAAAAGGAGGCACATAAATGAAAAACTATCAGGGTCTAATGAAGATCGTATCACATAAAAAACTGATCGATCAGGTGTATGAAATGAAAGTAGAAGGAGAGGCTGCTAAGTTTTTAAAAGAACCAGGGCAGTTTGTGAATATTAAGCTGACGAAAGGGATGACACCATTCTTAAGACGTCCAATGTCTGTCTGTGATTATGATGATCATTCTATTACGATGATCTATAAGACAGTCGGCAAAGGGACCAAGCTGATGTCTACGATGCAGGTCGGTGAAGAATTAGATTTCTTAACTGGTCTTGGCAATGGCTTTGATTCACGTGACGTCAAGAAAGCTATCGTGATCGGTGGCGGCTTAGGCGTTCCACCGCTTTACCGTTTAGTGAAGACATTTAAAGCAGAAGGCGTGGATGTCACAGCGGTCTTAGGCTTTAACAGTGCCTCTGATGTATTCTATCAAAAAGAATTTGAAGCGTTATGTCCAACTTACATTGCCACGATGGATGGCAGTCTTGGCACAAAAGGCACGGTCATTGACGCGATCAAGGAAGCAGGGTTAACCTTTGACGGGTATTATGCCTGTGGTCCAGTCCCAATGTTAAATGCCTTAGTCAAAACATATCCAGAACATGGGTATTTATCTTATGAAGCAAGAATGGGCTGTGGCTTTGGGGCCTGCATGGGCTGTTCCATGAAGGTCAAAGGGGCGCCTTATAAACGTGTCTGTGTCGAAGGCCCAGTTTTTAAGAGTGAAGAGGTGATCGTCAATGGCTAATTTACATGTATCGTTACCAGGATTGGATCTCAAGAATCCTGTCATTCCGGCTAGTGGAACATTTGGCTTTGGTTATGAATTTACAAAATTTTATGATATCAATTGTTTAGGGTCTATTTCTACCAAGGGAACAACTCGCTATGAACGTTATGGTAATCCTTTACCTAGAATTGCCGAAGGACCAGCTGGCATGTTAAATGCGATCGGCTTACAGAATCCTGGCGTCGAAGCGGTCGTCAATGAAGAATTCGTGAAGCTTGCTAAAGTCTATGATGGCCATGTTCTCGCAAATATGGGCGGTCATTCTTTGCAGGAATATATTGAAACAGCTGAGATCTTATCTAAATCTGATCTTGTTGGGGCCTTAGAATTAAATATCTCCTGTCCTAATGTCAAAGAAGGCGGTATGCAGTTTGGGACCGATCCTGAAATGGCGGCTAAAGTGACAAGAGAAGTGAAGAAGGTCAGCAGTAAACCAGTTTATGTGAAGTTATCCCCAAATGTCACAGATATCGTGGCGATTGCGAAAGCGGTTGAAGCAGCCGGTGCCGATGGCATCTCACTCATTAATACCTTAGTGGGCATGCGCTTTAACTTAAAGACCGGTGCGCCAATTATTAAAAACAAGACGGGCGGTTATTCAGGACCGGCCATCTTCCCAGTGGCTTTACGTATGGTCTACCAGGTCTCACAGGCTGTTTCTGTGCCAGTGATTGGTATGGGCGGCATCGCTTCTGGTGAAGATGCGATTGAAATGATGATTGCCGGTGCGAGTGCCGTTGAAGTTGGCGCTGCCAACTTAGTTGATCCTTATGCCTGTCCACGCATCATTGAAGAAATGAATACGTTTCTAGATGACAATGGCATCAAGGATATTCATGAGATCATTGGGAAATCTCATCAATATGATTAAAAGTATGAAAGAGGTCGGACGACCTCTTTTATTTATTCTCAGGTAGATAAAATATTCTTAGATGGTATAATGGTGAAAAGGGGGAAATGAATATGGATATGCAGGTCGTGATCAATCAGATGATCGAGCTTTTTTTGCTTTTAGGGGTGGGGTATGCACTCTTTAAATGTAAGATGCTTGATAATGCCTTTAACAGTAAGCTCAATCGCTTTGTCTTATATATCGCTATTCCTTGCATGATCTTAAACTCCGCTTTAACGATCACCAAGTATCAGTCACTCACGAGCGTCTTAGGGGTCTTGGCAATTGCCATCATTACTTTTTTAACATTACCGATCTTTGGCTTTTTGATTGCCAAAATCTGCCGTGTACAAAAGGACGAAGTCGGCTTGTATATCTTCATGACGACATTCTCGAATGTTGGCTTTATCGGCTTTCCGGTCATGATGTCGATCTTTGGCAAGGAATCCGTCTTTTATACGACCATCTTTAATCTGGTCTACAATGTTCTTGTTTATACGTTAGGCTTTGTCTTGATCTCACTTGGCAATGAGCAAAAAGAAGCCATCCATGTCAAGGATATCTTTTCCCCAGCTACGATTGCGTCCTTAGTTGCTTTTGGAATCTATATGACCCATTTTCATTTACCACCGGTGCTGACCAATACGATCGGCACCTTAGGGTCTTTAACGACACCTTTAGCCATGATCATTATCGGCATTACGCTCGCTAATGAAAGTTTGAAAGATGTCTTTTCGGATCTTAAGATCTATCCGTTTACGTTCTTAAAGCAGATCGTCTTACCCGTTTTAGCCTATTACATCTTACACCAGTTTGTGAGTGATCCATTAACATTAGGCGTCAGTGTCATCTGTGTGGCCATGCCGGTGGGAACGATGGCCGTTTTATTGACCAATCGTAATGGCGGCAATAGTGAACTGGCCGCCCGCAGTGTCTTTATTACCACACTCGTTTCGATCATTACGATTCCGGTCATCGTTGGTCTTTTCTTAGCTTAGTCTTTCGCTTTTAAATAATCGTTGAAATCTGTATGCAGATAGTCATCGAGAGCCTGTTTATAGTCTGGATCTTGACTGAGGCGATGACCATTCACGAACGGATCGATATAACGCTTTTTGGCATCAACGATGATGCCATCAGTTGCATGATCTTCAAGGGCATGATAAGACGTGAATCTCTGATAGTCCTCTGGAAGTGCTTGTTTTAATTTCGCGATGACGAGATCTTCGGTCGTATAGAGATCATCAAAGGTAAGAACCTGTAAGTCCATCGCCTTTTTTAACAAGCGTGCTAACATTTCCATGCCAAAGCGGTCTTCATCAGCCGTATAGACATGTGAACAGGCGAGACTCATCCTGCCAAAGGTCATAGCAAAATCTTCATTTTGGAAAGCTAACTCATCCACTTCCTCTTCATTTTTTGCAATGATCAGATCATCAACGATTGCCTGACAGGTGTCTTTGGTCGCAAAGCCATAGTAGACACTATTTGATAAGGTATATTCGAGACGATCACAAGAGAGTCTTGGCGAATCATTATCACAGATCGGATAGAGATGATAATCATCGACCTGATCTAAGGTGAGATGATCTTTGTCTAATAAAGCCATGAGATCAGGATCATGGGCAATGATCTCACGGGTATAGGCTTCGGTACTTTCCTGCTTCATATGATCACCATTGAGAAAGTCGATCGTATGGGCAAAGACCGGCGTGGCGATATCATGAAATAGACAAGCTAAGGATTGGGCCTTGTCGTGTGTAAAATGACTTGCTAAAAGGGCACATTTGAAAGAATGCTCATAGCGAGAATAATAAGGAAGGTTCACAAAACGGGGAAATGACGTCTCATTCATCCCGCAGTTCATGGAGATCTTCTGTAAGCGAAGTAATGCTTTTGTGTGTAAATAAGGGATCAAATAATTCGGTGTTTTCATATGTCCTCCTATAAAACCATTATACTCACTCAAAATGTAAAATATAGGAATTATCTTGAGCGACCAAGTTTTTACGGTATAATGTTCATGGTGATGAAAATGAATTTAAAAGAACTATTAAATGAGAAGCAATACGAGGCTGCCACGTATTTAGGTGGCCATTTACGTATTATTGCCGGAGCTGGTTCGGGCAAGACAAGAGTCGTCACGTATCGTATTGCTTATTTAATTGAAGGTGTAGGTATTGCTCCTTATAATATTTTAGCAATTACCTTTACCAATAAAGCTGCCAATGAAATGAAGGAACGTGTCGTTAAGATCTTAGGCCCTGATGCTCACGGCACAACGATCTGTACGATCCATTCCTTATGTGTACGTGTCTTAAGACGCTATGCTTCTAAAATTGGCTATGCCCATAACTTTATTATTATGGATGAAGAAGATCAGAAGTCTCTGATCAAGAAGCTATTTAAGGAATTAGAAGTGAATCAGAAGACCATTACCGTGAAGTCGATGATCCACTATATCAGTGCCTATAAGATTGCCCGTGTTTCCCCTGATAAAGCCATCAATTTATCAGAGATGCCAGGTGAAAAGAAGAAGGCATTAGTTTATCAGGCTTATGAGAAATATACAAAAGAACATAATATGATGGACTTCGATGACCTCCTTTTAAATACGCTGCGTTTATTTGAAGACCATGAAGATGTTGTCGAGAAAGTGTCTTCACGATACCAGTATGTCCATGTCGATGAATTTCAGGATGTCGGTGAGATCGAATATCAGCTGATCAAGTTCTTTGGTAAACAGTCGATCGTCTGTGTCGTAGGGGATCCGGATCAGACTATCTATTCATTTAGAGGCAGTGATGTCAACTATATCTTAAACTTCGATGATGACTATGATCATGTCAAGACGGTCATCCTTGATCAGAACTATCGTTCGACAAAGACGATCTTGGATATTTCCAATAACTTGATTCGTAAAAACCATAATCGTTTAGAGAAAGACTTATTTACCAATGGGGCAGAAGGGGCCAAGGTCATTCACTACGCCGCGGCGAGTGAAGAGAGCGAAGCCAACTATATTATGAAGACGATCGCTCAGGGCGTATCTAATGGGGAACATTATAAAGACTATGCAGTCCTTTATCGTGCCAACTATTTATCCCGTCCAATTGAACAGGCGCTCATCAGTGCGGGCATTCCTTATAAGATCTTTGGTGGCCTCAAGTTCTTTAACCGTAAGGAGATCAAGGATGCCTTAAGTTATATCCGTTTAATGGTCGATAGTGATGATCTGTCTTTTGAACGTATTGCCAATGTCCCGACAAGAGGGATCGGTCCTAAGTCGATTGAAAATATTCAGGCGTGTGCTTTACGTCATGGCTTAAGTGAATATGAAGCAGTCTGCTTCTATCCCGATGAGATCGGTTTGACCGGCAAGGCGAAGAAAGGTCTCAAGACCTTGATGAATGCCATTGAAAATGCGAGAACATCAAGTCGTAAGCCAGAAGATATCTTTGAAAGCTTATTAACGGCTGTTGGCTATATGGAGATGTTAAAGAAGGATCAGGAAGAAGGACGTATCGATAACTTGATGGAATTAAAGAACTCCATTGCGACGTATATGAAAGAGAACCCAGAAACGGCCAACTTTGAATCTTACTTACAGGATATTGCCTTATATACGACACAGGATGAAGCGACTGATGAAGACTATGTTTCCTTGATGAGTATTCATATGGCCAAAGGGCTAGAATTTGAAAATGTCATCGTGGCAGGTCTATCAGAGAATATCTTCCCATCCTTCCATGCCATTGAAGAAGGTGGCGATGAAGGGATGGAAGAAGAGCGTCGTTTAGCCTATGTCGCATTTACCCGTGCGAAAAAGCGTTTATATTTGACGGACTCCCAGGGCTATAGCTATATTGCTCAGTCGCCAAAGATCACATCACGTTTTATTGATGAGATCGGCACTGATCGTGTCGAAAATGTTGGTCGTCCATCGGCTTTTAAAACAAAGAAGTATGTCAAGACCCATGAAAGTGTCAGTCAGTTAGTCGGTGACAATGGGGAAGGCTGGAAAGTCGGTGACATGGTCGTTCATGACGTCTTTGGCAAAGGCGTGGTCGTCAAAGTTGATGGGAAAATGATTGATGTGGCCTTTGCGGTTCCTTATGGATTAAAGACCTTACTAGGCAAGCATAAGGCCTTAAAACGCCTCACACATTAAATAATTGCATAAGAAATAGAGAATGGTATAATACAAATTGGTGAAAAATAAATGACAATAGAAAGATTAAATGAGCTCAAAGAGCTCTTGAATAAATACAATTACGAATACTATGTGCAGGATCAGCCAACCGTATCCGACCAGGAATATGATGCTTTAATGGATGAACTGATCCATATTGAAAAGGCACATCCAGAATGGCGAACACCTGATTCGCCATCTCAGCGTATTGGTGGGGAAGTCTTAGAAGGCTTCACAAAAGTCACACATAGTGTCCCAATGATGTCTTTAGCCGATATCTTTAATGAAGATGAAGTGCGAGACTTTGATGAGCGTGTCACAAGTGTCATTGGCGATACTGACTATGTCGTCGAATTAAAATTAGATGGCTTAAGTGTGTCCTTGATTTATGAAAATGGGACATTGGTACGTGCTGCGACTCGAGGCAATGGGACGATCGGTGAAGACATTACCCATAATGTCAAGACGATCAAATCGATCCCATTAAAGATTCCTTTTGATGGACCTTTAGAAGTCCGTGGGGAGATCATCATGCCAAAGGCTTCTTTAGAAAAGCTCAATAAGGCGAGAAGAGAAAATGGCGAACCAGAATTTGCGAACTGCCGTAATGCGGCTGCCGGTTCTGTCCGTCAGTTGGATTCCAAAGTGGCTGCTCGACGTGGTCTTGATGCGTATCTCTATCATGTGCCTCAGCCAGATCAGATCGGTGCGAAGACGCATGAAGAATGTTTATTAAAGATGAAGGAATTAGGCTTTAAGGTCAATCCACATATCAAGAAGGTCCATAACATCAATGAAGTCTGGGCTTATATTGAAGAAGCCGCAACTTATCGTGCGTCTCTTCCTTATGATATTGATGGCATCGTCATTAAAGTCAATGATCTCGCCGATCAAAGACGTTTAGGATTTACGGCCAAGGTGCCTAAATGGGCCATTGCCTATAAGTTCCCTGCTGAAGAAGTGGTGACAAAGTTAAAAGATATTATCTTTACCATTGGTCGTACTGGGCAGATCACGCCAAATGCGGTGTTAAATCCCGTGCGTGTGGCTGGTTCGATCGTTCAGCGTGCGACATTACATAATGAAGATAACGTCAAGCGTAAAGATATTCGTGTCGGTGATGATGTCGTCATTCGTAAAGCCGGCGATGTCATTCCGGAAGTCGTTCGTTCTTTAAAGGAACGTCGTACAGGCAATGAACGTCCATTTGAAATGATCAAGACATGTCCGACTTGTGGTCAGCCATTAGTAAGAAAAGCCAACGAAGCCGCTTACTACTGTGTCAATGAAGACTGTCCAAGTAAGATCATGGAAAAGCTCATTCACTTTGCGAGTCGTGAAGCGATGAATATTGATGGCTTAGGGGAGAAGATCATTGAACAGTTCTTCAACTTAGGCTATATCAAGTCCATTGCAGATATTTATCGTATTCATGAACATGAACAGGAGATCATGGATATTGAAGGCTTTGGGCGTAAGTCAATGGATCATTTAATGGATTCCATTGAGAAATCAAAACAGAATTCTTTAGAGAAGTTATTATTTGGTCTTGGCATTCGTAATGTGGGGGCGAAAGTGGCCGATCTTTTAGCAAGTCAGTTTAAGACATTGGATGCTTTATTTGAAGCCAATATCCCTCAGCTGACAAAGATCCCAACGATTGGTGAAACGATCGCTCAGAGTGTTGTGGATTATCGTAATAATTCGAAAAATAGGGCATTAATTCAAGAATTGAAGGACTTAGGCCTGAACATGACCTATTTAAAAGATACAAGTGTGGAAGAGTCTTACTTTACTGGCAAGAAATGTGTCGTTACGGGAACTCTTTCGATGATGAGCCGTAAGGAAGTTCAGGAATGGCTGAAATCCCATGGGGCAAGCGTGGCTTCAAGTGTCTCAAAGAAGACCGACCTTGTGATCTATGGGGAAAATCCAGGTTCGAAATATGATAAAGCGGTCTCTTTAGGAGTCACGACGATGGATGAAGAGGCATTCAAGGAGGCAAGTGGTCTATGATCAAAAGAAAATGGTTAGGAATCTTATTAGCCGGCGTACTGATGCTTTCCGGCTGTTCAAGTTCCACAAATTCTCAAAAAACAAGTGCAAGTGCAACGGATGCATCTTCTTTCAATGGGGACTACTATAAGATGATCAATACCGGACGAGGCACAAACTCAGAAAAGTTATATCTAGAATTCTCTAGTACGAATGACTTAGTCGCTTTAGGGTCTGGTCTGCAGTATTTATCGTCATCTCATTTCTCAACTGACAGCTATTATTTATCAGAAGGCGGTCAGTTGAATAATGATGACTACAATGCATTATTAAAGCGAGATGCCGCTGGGGTCAAAAATAAGAAGTATCCTTATACTTTACAGGTCGCCCATGGAATAACACTTGATGGCATCAAGGATCCAATCATGGCCGATACATTAAGTGAACAGGATTACTACGTCAAGTCAGGTACAAAGTATCGTTTAGCTGGAGTATCCATTGCCATTATCGTTAACCCTAAGAAAGCCGATAACACAAGCTTTGATACATCGATGTCTACAACAACCATCAGAAATTATTCGAAGACAGCAACAAATAGACTTTATAAGTATATTCGTGCGAAAAAGAAGAAATTAAAAGACTTACCAATCTTAATTGCGGTCTATCGTGCCAATGATGATGAAGTGTCTGAAATCAACGGAAACTACATCTATCAGTCTTATTGTACAAATGGCAGTGTTGGTTCGATGCGCAGTGTCAACTATAAGTATGTCTACTTTGCGAGCAATGATGCGAAGAAGTTAGATGCGACAACGTATTCCGATTTCACAAATATCAAGGCCACATTAAAGAAACAGTCAACCGAAGCTGCTGGTCTTGTAGGGACTGGTCGTTATATTGGCGGTACCTTACAGTCGATGAAGATGGAAGCCCATCTGAATGTCAAGACGTATACAGAAATGCTTTATCTGACGTCAGTCTTAGCGGATGCCATCGATCGTGGCTTCACGGAAGACTTCAATGTCCGTTGTCTTGTTTACTCACAGGATCATCTTGATGCAATCATTGTGAAAAATAAAGGCGATGATGTTCAGACAACGATGATCGAGGAATAAAAAGATATACAATGACTTTGAAATTTGTTAGAATAAACCTAAGAATGGGTGATTATTGTGGCTAAAAAACATTTCAGCTTTGATGATGAGCCAGGCAAGAGCCGTCCAAGACAACAGTCTCGACCAACGCAAGCGAAGCCGAGAACGCAGACGACGAAGCGTCCAGCGACCTCATCACAAAAACATTTTGATTTTTCTGATTCCAATCAAGGAACACAGAATCGTAAAAAGGCACAGCCTCATATCAAGCGTCAAGTCAAACAGCCGAAAAAGACGAAGACGAAAGGTCTGAAAAAATGGCAGATCGTCTTATTAGTGATCTTAGTTGTGGTTGTGGCATTGACCGGAACGATGATCTATATGGCTCGTGAAGATGGACCAGTTTATGGGGATCGTTGTGAAGGCTTAGTGTCTGTTAAGAATTCTGTTCTTAAGAAGTCAGAAGAAGAGATCAAAAGCAAGAACAAGCTGATCAATACAATTGATATAACGATTCAGTGTAAAGAGTTTAAGTTTGATATTGACTTCAATCATTCTGCAACCGAGAATCAGGCGAAGAAGATCTGTTACAATGCGATCAAGATTCTTGACAAGAATGCGGGATTAGACTCTTATAAGGGATCTAAGTATTCTGTTTTGTTAAATGAATATAAGAATGTGAAACAGTTTGAATGTGATTTCTATCTGACATGTTCTTCTGGTGATGCTTGGCCAATTTATGGTACGAAGATGGCTGGCAATGATAACATCTCTTTCTCAGATGCCAAGATCAAGAATAGGTCATCTTATAACAAAGCAAAAAATAATGATTAAAAGCGAGGTTCCTCTCGCTTTTTTTAAAGGAGTAAACGATGAAGAAAAAAGACCGTTTTATCGAAAAATGCGTCGATTATACGCATGATAGTTTAGGCATCGTCAAGCATGATGGTGTCCCTGTATTTGTAAAAAATCTGATCTTAGATGAAGAGGCAGAGATCGAAGTCATTAAAGTTTTAAAGAACTACTGTGTTGGTCGTGTTGTACGTTTGATCAAGACATCTCCTTATCGAGAAGAGCCAATCTGTCCTGTCTATAAGCAGTGTGGCGGCTGTTCTTTAATGCATATGAGTCAGGAAGGCCAGCAGGTCTTCAAGACACAGAGAGTTAAGGAGACCTTACATAAAATTGGGCATTGTGATGTCGAAGTGAATGATACACTCATGGATCATCCACCTTATCATTATCGTAATAAGGTCCAGGTCCCTTTTGGCTATGATCATGGCAAGTTAGTGAGCGGTTTCTATAAAGCAAGAACGAATGATATCATCGATCATGATTTTTGCTTTATCCAGAATGAATTTTCGAATCAGGTAACAAAGCGTGTCAAAGAGCTCTTCACTCGTTATCGCATCACACCTTATGATAAAGTGAAGAAGCAGGGGATGATCAAGCATGTCTTAACGCGTTATGGTGTGCATAGCCATGAAGGAATGCTGGTCTTTATTACTTATACCAAAAAGATCCCTCATCTCAAAGAAATCGTGAGATTGATCACTGAAGAATTTCCGGAGATCAAGACGGTCATTCAAAATATCAATACCCGTCATGATAATGTGATCTTAGGTGATCAGGAGATCATCCTTTATGGCGGTGGCGTAATCCATGATACATTACTTGGTAATGATTATACGATCTCTTTAAAATCGTTCTATCAGATCAATCCTCGTCAGGTAGAAGTCTTATATTCTAAAGCTATTGAATTTGCGAATTTTGATCAAGACGATGTCGTCATTGACGCCTATTGTGGCATCGGCACAATTGCGCTTTCTTTAGCTAAAAAAGTTAAAGAAGTCCATGGTGTTGAAGTGGTTCCACAGGCCATTGTCGATGCGAAAGAAAATGCCAAACGTAATGGCATTGCGAATGCGCATTTTACATGCGGTGATGCGGGTGAATTCATGGTCGAATGTGCAAAAGAACAGAAAGCCATCGACGTGGTCATGATCGATCCACCTAGAAAAGGATGCAGTGAGTTATTCTTATCACAGCTCGTCACATTAATGCCAAAGAAGCTTGTTTATATCAGCTGTAATGTCGCTACACAGGCAAGAGATATAGACTACTTACAAGATCATGGCTATAAGGCCATCAAATGTCAGCCAGTGGACATGTTCCCACAGACAAATCA
>ONFH01000159.1 GCA_900317015.1 uncultured Erysipelotrichaceae bacterium
AACGCTGATGAATGATGATTCTCTTCGGGAATGCGTATAGTAGTGAGATTCTCTGTGTGATAAAATGATGATATATAAAAATGAGGAGTTGAGTAATATGAGACTGCCACAGTTCTTACATACGGTTGATGAGCAAGCAGATCAAATGACGATTGAAACATTAAAATTATTCATTCATGAAATTGCTCGTCAATTATCAGAAGATAAACGCGAAGAATTCATTGCCCTTATGAGTGAAACAAATGATGAAAATAAAAGCGTAGCAATGAGAAATAATGAAGATCATGAAATCACTGAACAAATTGATCGTATTATTAAAAAACTTGAAAGCATTGATGATGGGGATGTTTATCTAGAAGCGGATATTAATGAAGAATATGATGACTGGTATAATCCTGATGTTAATGAGTTTGTTTACAATGATCCAAGTGGATTGTTAGTTGATATTAACGAAGCCATCGCTTTGCTTCATAAATGTGTTGATCATAATTTATATGAAGAGGGTAATCGGTTATGTGATGTCCTTTGTCCTTTAGATGTTGTTGTCGTGAGTGAATATGGTCTTGAACCAATGGATATGGAAGCTTTATGTATGAATGAATTATTACATTGTAACTATCGCTCTTATATGAATGAGTGCCTTTATCTTGCTTATATGGGACATCCATTAGATGAACGTCCTGAAGCTTTATATCACTTATGTTTTATTTTTGACCATGGATCAAGACTTGAAGATGTACTGCAGATTGGTCATGAATTACCGGAATTTGATGAGTTTCTGATCTTATGGATCAACTATTTAGGTCATCAGTCGGGAAAATGTGCAGATCGACTTTTAGAAGAAGCACAATCATTGATATCGGATCAGTCGACGATGGTAGACAATGTGAAAAAATATGGAGCAGATCATCCTCAGTTATACGTGACCTTTTTAGGAGATAATGTGACAAGAGATCCAAAGGAAATGCTGGAAATCGGCCTTGAAGCCCTTGATCAGGTCCCAGTCGATGAGATCCTAAGAAGTGATATTGCTTTATTGACCGCAAACTATGCCGACAAACTATCAAATGATAAGATAAAAGAACACTGCTGGCTAGAAGCTTTTAAATCAGATATGACAACACTCAATTATTTACGTTTGAAGTTCCTCTCTCAAAATTTTACACCATATCGTGAGGAGGTCAGACAGCTTTTAAGTGATGAATATCGTAAAATGGCAAAGGGAAAACTAGATTCTTTTTCAAAAACTGAACGTCTGTCTTTTCAAGATTATTGTACAATTCTATTTTTTGAACAGGAATTCGAACAGATGAAAGATGTTGGTATGTCAGTTACCGAAGGTCTTGGCTGGTCATGGACATTCATGAAGCAGGGGCTTGCACTCTTGATGGTGATGCTTCATCAAGGGGAATCTTATCAATCAGGCATGCATGCGATGTTGAGAAATGCGATGTCGGCTTGCAGCTTTAATAAAGATAGTTTTTATTTTGGAACAAATATCCAGGATGAACGATCAGGTTCTGAAATTTTTAAGGACATCCTTGAAAAATGGAAGAAGACAGTTCATTTCACTCAGGAAGAAAAAGATATGTGGATGAATCAAATTGCTCAATGGATTGACCTTAGGGTAGGAGAAATCGTTGGTGGGACAAAACGAAATTATTATAATGAATGTGCTGCCTTTATAGCGGCCTATGGTGAAGTCAAAGAATCCATGGGACATAAAGGAGCACGATTAGGTTACATGGATTTTTATCATCGCCAATATCCTCGTCACAGTGCATTTTATGCAGAGCTTAAAGAATATGGTCTGAGATAATGTCCCTTTCTAATGAGTATGTCGCAAATCGACAGATTTGATGAAACAAGGTAAGAAAAAAAGATCACTATATTTATAGATTGAGTATCCTGATCATACTATGCAATTTATGCATACTATGGTTAATATCATGGCATTGTACTCTTTAAGATTCTTTCACTATAATAGCCTTGTAAACAAAAGGAGACTTAGTTATGAACAAACCATTACCTATTATTGATATTAGAAAGCCTGAAGAAATGAAAGACTCTCATATTGAAGCTGCAAGAGCAAGAAAGCTGATCTATAAGATTAATCAGTCAGAACCAGTCAGTGAAGAATATAATGCCTTAGTGAATGATTTATTTGAAGGACATTTAAGTGACGCAGTCCATATTACACCTCCATTTAATATTGATTATCCAAGTATGCTTAACTTTGGTAAAGATGTCTATATCGACTATGATTTGCATTGTGTAGCTAAAGGCGGCATTACGATTGAAGATGGCGTTATGATCTCCCCAGGCGTATCAATCTTAACTGTCAACCATGATTTAAAAGATCATTGCTTGTTAGTTCCTGTTCCAGTCACAATTAAGAAAAATGCCTGGATCGGTGCTAATGTCACGATCTGTCCAGGTGTTGTGATTGGCGAAGGCGCAGTTGTTGCAGCCGGCGCTGTCGTTACAAAGGATGTTGAACCATATTCTGTTGTTGGTGGTGTTCCTGCTAAGTTTATTAAACATATTGACTAATCGTAAAGGCACAGATTCAAATGTGAAATCTGTGCCTTTTGTTTATTCTTCATCTAAATAATAGAGATCATTTAACAGCTTGATGTCAGTCTTTGTTTTAAAAACTTTATCTCTAAAGCTTTTAATCGTTTCAATACTCATTTGTGATTCATCGGCATTCACTAAGAAGTCAGTAAGTAAG
>ONFH01000026.1 GCA_900317015.1 uncultured Erysipelotrichaceae bacterium
CGCATCGATGCAGAAGGTTATGACTGCAAGATCTTAGCTGCCAGCTTCCATGCCTTATCACAGGTGGAAGATGCCTTTGATGCCGGTTCCAAAGCAGTGACTGCACCATACGACATCTTAAAGACGATCTTCAAGAATCCAAACATTGCCAAGGCTGTCGAAGATTTCAATAATGACTGGTATGATGTCTATGGCGAAGGCACAAGCATCTGTGATCTTTAATCTATGTTAGCAGGAGAAAGACATAAACGAATCGTCGACCTCGTGAATACACAAGGCTTTGTTCAGGTCAAAGAGCTGGCAAAGATCTTTAATGTCAGTGAAGATAGTATTCGTAAGGATTTGAAAATCCTAGAGAATAAGCAGCTGATCACCCGCATTCATGGGGGCGCGACGACTACCCGTCAAAACGTCCATGCTTATAATGTCGCAGATCGTCGAAATACCAATACTGAAGGAAAAGATATCATTGCGAAAAAGGCCATAACACTGATTCACAATAAGGATGTCGTCTATTTAGATATTTCCACAAGCTCACTTGCTTTAGCAAGGTTGATCGTCAAAGAACGCTTAGAAATCACAGTCTTAACGAACATGATCGATATCATGAATCTTTTAAAAGATGATCCTTATGTGAGCCTGATCTTTATTGGTGGTCATTTGAATCATGGCACTGATGGTTTTGTCGGATCGGCAACCATTGAAATGTTAAGAGATTTCAAATATGATCTCGCTTTTCTTGGCGTCGTGGGGGTCAATATGGAATCCAATACAGTCATGACCTACGACATTGATGATGGCTTGACAAAGAAGCAGATCATGCGCAATGCGCAAGCGTCCTATATGCTTTGTGAACACGAAAAATGCAGTCGCGAAGGGCACTATATTTATGCCGCCCTGGATGATTTTAGAGGTTTTATAACCGATACGATTCTTAATGATAATGAAGAGAAAATATTAATTAGTAAAGATGTAGAGATATTATAAAGGAGTCCATTATGAAGAGCGAAAGAATTCAGACATTTCAAAACAAAATGTTTGCTCATGAAAGACAAGCATCAATTGAACAGGCACGTATTATTACCAAAGTCTATCAGGAAAATGAAGGGCTTTCGATTCCTAAAAAGAGAGCCTTATCTTTAAAAGCTTCTTTAGAACAGATCGCCATCAGTGTTGAAAAGGAAGAATTGATCGTTGGCAATCGTACGACTGGTGTACGTGATGGTGTTGTCTTCCCAGAAAGTGGCTCTTCTTGGGTCGATCGTGAATTTGAAACATTGCCAACAAGAGAACAAGATCGCTTTAACGTCAATGAAGAGGATATTCATGAATTTAGAGAAAAAATCTATCCATATTTCAAATCACGTTCATTAGAAGAATATATTAAAGAGAGCTATGGCGAAGAAATCAATAAGATTGCCAAAGTCGTCAAAATCAATCAGAAAGACCATGCCCAGGGTCATATATGTCCAAATGTAAAAGTCTGGCTTGAAAAGGGACCCCGTGGCCTTATGGAAGAAGCCAAAGCACATTTACAAACATGCAGAGAAGATCAGAAAGAATTCTATGAATGCATGATCATTACTTTAGAAGGCGCTTGTGCTTTTATGGTCCGTTATCATGATCTGATCATGGCCAATGATCCAGATGAAAGCTTGAAACATGTTGCAGACATCTGTCTCGCTCTTTCACAACGACCAGCTCAGGATTTCCATGAAGCTTTACAGTCAATGTGGTTCTTGTTCGTGATCCTGCAGATGGAATCCAATGCCTCTTCATTTTCACCAGGACGTGCTGATCGTTATCTCTATCCTTACTATTTAAAGAGTAAAGAACAGGGCATGACTGATGAAGAAGCTTTAGAATTGATCGAATGTCTTTATTTAAAATTCAATCAGATCGTCTATATGAGAAACAAAGGATCCGCAAAATACTTTGCTGGTTTCCCAATCGGCTTTAATCTTGCGGTCGGCGGTGTCGATGAAGAAGGCAAAGATACTTATAATGAAGTCTCTCTGCTTTTATTAGATGCCCAATATGATCTTGGTCTTCCTCAGCCAAACTTATCTGTTCGCTTGAATAAAAATAGTTCGCATGAACTGATGCAGAAAGCCATTTCCGTTGTTGCAAAAGGAAGCGGAATGCCACAGTTCTTTAATGATGAAGCCATCATCAATACAATGATCAACGATCTTGGCATCGACAAAAAAGATGCTTACGATTATGCCATCGTTGGCTGTGTTGAGTTGACGACTCAGGGCAACAACTTAGGCTGGAGCGATGCGGCCATGTTCAATATGAACAAAGCCTTAGAGCTCACATTGAACCATGGCGTTGATCTCTTAACGAATAAACAGATGGGGCCAGACTTTGGTGGCTTGGATACTTATGAAACTTATGAAGATCTAGAAAAAGCTTATGCCAAGATGATCGATCACTATATCGCCGCTTTAATCGAAGCTGAAAAAGTTGTTGAAAAAGCGCATCAGATGTACTTACCAACAGCTTTCTTAAGTACGGTCATCGATGACTGTATGGAAAAAGGCCTTGATGTGACAAAAGGCGGTGCTCATTATAACTTATCCGGTGTTCAGATGATCCAGGTTGCAAACTTAGCAGATTCATTGGCAGTTTTAAAGAAATTAGTCTACGAAGATCATTTGATCTCTCGTGAAGAAATGTTAGAAAGCTTAAGAGACAACTATGAAGGTCATGAAATCACCCGTGCTCAGGTATTAAATAAATGTCCAAAATACGGTAATGATGTCAAGTGGGTCGATGAACTCGGTAATCAGTGGTGTAATTATTTTGCTAAAGAATTAAAACAGTATAAGAACCCTCGTGGTGGTCTTTACCATACTGGTATGTATACCGTTTCCGCTCATGTGCCAATGGGAGAAAATGTCGGTGCCTCACCAGATGGTCGTAAAGCCTTAGAACCATTAGCAGATGGTGGACTCTCAGCGGTTTATGGCCGAGATCTTGCGGGACCAACAGCTGTTTTAAAATCCGTATCTCGTATGAGTAATAACTTAACAAGCAATGGTGGTCTACTAAACATGAAATTCTTGCCAAGCTTCTTTGAAACGCAAGAAGGGCGAGATAACTTCGAACGTTTCTTACGTGCCTTCGTAGATTTAGAAATTCCTCATATCCAGTTCAACGTTGTGAGACGTGAAGACTTGTTAGATGCAAAAGTTCATCCAGAACGTCATCGTTCATTAACGATTCGTGTTGCTGGTTATACGGCTTACTTTGTCGAACTAGCAAGTAAATTACAGGATGAGATCATTGAAAGGACAACTTATGACCACATCTCTTAAAGCACTGATCTTTGATTTTAAGCGTTTTGCGGTCCATGATGGAAAAGGCATTCGCACGACTGTCTTTTTCAAGGGCTGCCCGCTGAGATGTATGTGGTGCCATAATCCAGAAGGCCTCCTTCCGGTTCCCCATACGATCTATTTTGAAAATAAATGCTTGCATTGTCGTATGTGTACAAAAGATCCTCATGTCTCTTATACATCACGACCAGTTTTCAAGGCGGATGACGATCTTGCGCTTGCTAGAACGCTTTGTCCTGCTCAGGCCTTGGACCTTGATAGTCATTATTACACAATCGACGAAGTCTTTGAAAAGCTGAAAGAGGACGAAGTCTTCTTCAAACATGGCGGAGGCGTCACATTTTCTGGTGGGGAACCCTTCATGCAGTTTGATGCCCTTTATGCTTTAGCTAAAAAATGTCATGAAGCAGGGATCCACACCGCCATTGAAACAAGTCTATTTACCAAACAGGAAAACTTACAAAAAATTCTCTCTTACTTAGATCAAATTCACTGTGATCTTAAACTGTTTGATAGTTCCGCACATAAAAAATATACCCATGTCGATAATTCAATCATCAAGGAGAACATTCGTTTTCTGCTTACATCTTCTAAAAAAGA
>ONFH01000266.1 GCA_900317015.1 uncultured Erysipelotrichaceae bacterium
GAAATTGTTGTAAACTGGGCAAAAGCAGACTGTCCAAAGAACATATTGACTGGACGTCCATTCTGAGTGATTTTTGTTTCACCATCAGGAGCAACACCACCAAAGTTGATATTATTGAAGTTTTCACAATACTGTGGCATGCCTGATAAACAGTTCTTACAGTGGCCACATGAAGCATAAGAAAACGCTACATGATCCCCTACTTTAAGATCCTTGACCTGTGGGCCGACCTGTTTAACAACACCGGCACCTTCATGTCCTAAGACAAGAGGACCTTTTAAAGGAAGCGTTCTCCCAAATTAATCAGTGTGGCAAAGTCCACATGCCATAACCTTGACGAGAACTTCGTCATTCTTTGGTTCTTTTAGATCAACGGATTCAAACTGATATCCCTGATCACGATCATGAACCACTGCAGCAATCATTTTCATACAAAATATACCTTCTTTCATGTTATATGTTCATATTTTAACACAATACTATGAAAGCGCTTCAACAAATATCAAATCTATACAGTTTTTAAATAGCCTTAATTTGAATAAAGTCCTTTCTTAATTTTCAAATATCCGGCACAATAAAATCACTGCAAAGAAGTCATATTTTTGCAAGAATGATCAATGATGAGTGAAAATAAAACAATTGATTTTGTGATCAAATATCAAGTCTTGAGTCACGCTCGGCATTTGCGATGAAATGATCATCCTTAGTGATTCTCTCATTCTAGAAAATCAAAAGGCTGCAGCCAATAAGGTTACAGCCTCTTTCTATTATTTTTTATATAAGTCGTATAACATGCCTTTCTTAAGAGCAGCACTGTCACCGCCTAAGCGGTCAACTAATGTATAAGCAAAATCGAAAGCTGTCGCTGGACCTCTTGAAGTTGTCAAGTTGCCATCTACGACGACATTCTCTTCGACATACTTAGCGTCTTTTAAATAAGACTCGATCTCTTCTCCAGGATAAGAAGTGACTTTCTTATCTTTAACGATACCTGCCTTGCCTAAAACCATTGGGGCAGCACAGATGGCAGAGATCATTTTTCCTTTCTTATTATATTTCTGGATCAGTGAGATTACTTTAGAATCTTCTCTAAGTTTCCAGGCTCCAGCACCTCCTGGAAGGATGATCATGTCATAGCTGTCCATATTGACAAATAATTTGTCAGCCATGACGGTAATTTCTCTTGCGGAAGGGACTTTTAGTCCTTCTTTTACGGAAACTGTATCAATCTCAATTTGTGCTCTTCTTAAGATATCTACGACCGATAAAGCTTCAACTTCTTCAAAACCATCCGCCAATAATATTGCGGCATTCATCTGCACATCATTCCTTTCTTTTTTCTATATTTTTATTATAACAGATTTAAAATCGTTAAGACGACTTTATCAACACCAACTTCACCTGAGTTGATACTCAACTGATAGTTCTTTGCATCGCCCCATTTACGTCCAGTGTAGTATTTGTAATATGCGATACGTCTCTTATCTTTATCTTCGACACGTTTCTTTGGTGAATCTGGACGTTCGCCATATTTCTCGACGATACGTTTTTCTTTAAAGTCTTCATCCGCATAAATAAAGACATTAAAGACATCATCACGATCTTTTAAGATGTAGTCTGCACAACGTCCAACAATGACACAGTTGCCTTCATCAGCCAGCTGATTGATGACTTTACGCTGAGCAATGTAAAGAAGATCTGAGATCGAACCACCAGCATTGTTCCACATAAATGAAAGTAAGCTACGGCCATTGGCATCTTCGCCATGATCCTTGACATATTCTTCAGCCATACCACTTTCTTCAGCCGCTTTCTTGACAAGTTCATAATCATAGAACTTATAACCTAACTTATCTGCCAATTCACGACCAATCGTACGTCCGCCAGAACCAAACTCTCTCGTAATAGTAATGACTTTATACTTCATATATCTTGCACCTCCTGTACAATTCTTTCCTATATTTATTTTAATATATTGAAAATAAAAAAACACCAAAAATGAAATGAGGTACAAAAAAAGATGTGATGGAAAATCACACCTTCGAAAAACATTATTTATTGATGAGCTTCTTCTGCCAGTTCCCGATTACATTTGATAACAATTTTGCAGGCATAAACTTAGAAAGTTCTTTGAAGACTCTATAATCGGCATTAGGAATAACGATCAGATCCCCATTCTGCATACCTAAGAAGCCTTCCTTGTGCGACCTGTTCAGCACTCTTGGCCATCTTGGAATCAGCCTTGCCGGCATTTGTCGCCCAGTTCGTCTTGGTTGGTCCAGGACATAATGCGGTCACTGTCACACCAGTATCTTTCAGTTCACCATACATACCTTGTGTTAAATACATTTCATAAGCCTTTGTTGGTCCATAGACATTGAAGTATGGATCAGGAATGAAAGCGCCCATACTTGAAACATTCAAGATTCTTCCTGAGCCTCTTTCAACCATATCTTTCACAAAGTAATGACTTAATAATGTCACTGCAGAAACATTCAAATGAATGAGTGAAAGCATCGTCTCAGGATTGGCATCGGCTACGGTTGACTGTTTCCCAGCCCCGGCATTATTCACGAGCTGATCAATGACGATTCCTTTTTCTTTCACTTCATCATAAATTTCCTTGGCTGCTGATTCATTTGAGAGATCTTTAACGATCGTCGTCACTTCGACATCATAGGAATTTTCTAATTCATCTTTTAAAGCATTTAACTTTGCTTCGTTACGGGCAACCGCAACCACATTGAAGTGATGACGGGCAAAGACGAAGGCCATTTCCTGACCAATGCCACCAGACGCACCGGTGATCAAAACGGTCTGACCACTGCCATTATACTGATCTAATCTTGCTTTCGGATTTCTCTTCGTTATGTAATAGCCTCCAGCCACAATAGAGGCTAATAGTAATACTTTCTTATTCATTGTGTACTCCTTTCTTTATAAGCTAATGATCTGATTGATATATTCGTCATCATGGGCCATCAGGATCCCTAGACAATTTGGATCTGTGCCCCATGTATGAAGCTGTTTTAAAGAAGCCTTTGCTTCCTGCTTATTATAGGTAATGCCAGGTAAGACTTCCTGCTCCCAGGATTCTCGAGCGTACCCGCTGTCACCGGCAATGATCACATACTTGTCCCCATGGGTGACCTTGACGCCGGTCATACCTCTTGAATGGCCATGTAACGGAATCAGTTCAATCGATCCATCACCTAATAAATCGATGCGTTCATCTTTAAAGGTGGTGATGGAAATATTTTTCCATAGACGCTTGAGATAACGTGGATTATGAGCTTTGGAAGCTTCCCATTCTTTTTCATTGACGATGATCTTTTTAGCATTTTTCACAAGTCCAATACCGCCAATATGGTCAATATCCATATGCGTTAAGATCACATAATCAAGATCTTCGATCCGTACATTTAAGCGAGCTAAATGCTCCGTTACAGCTTCGCCTTTTGGCAGGACTCCAGGGGAAGCAAAATAGTTAAAGAAACCTTCGTAGCGACGTGCATCCTTACGGACCAAAGGATCCCAGCCTGTATCCACTAGAATTTTATAATTGTGACCCTCAATATAAAATGCATTAACTGGCACTTCGATCTGATGATGCTTTTTTGCGGAAGAGTCCTGTAAAGGCTAGAGGATTTTTAGAACGATTACTTAAGGGCAGTGCTTCATCGACAAACGTACTGCCACATTTGAAAACATGGATTTTCATAGCGACCTCCGATCTTGATTCATTCTTATTATAGAGACTTTATTTTAAAAATCATATTAGTATAAAAAGTCATTACGATAAAAAAAGTAGTCAATCAAGACTACTTCGTAAACATCGTTCCGGAACCTTCATTCGAGAACATTTCAATTAAAATAGCATGAGGGATTCGGCCATCAATAATAACGGCTTTCTTGATCCCTTCCTCTAAGGCATCGACAATGCATTTCACTTTTGGAATCATGCCGCCGGCAATGATTCCCTCTTTGGTCAGTTCCATGACATCATCAACGGTAACGGCTTCAATAAGTGAATCTTCATCTTCACGATCTCTTAATAGACCTGGAATATCGCTGACGATAACTAAGTTCTCCGCCTTCAGCGCACTCGCAATGGCAGCCGCCGCCGTATCGGCATTGATATTGTAAGAATGACCTTCCTCATCCATGCCTACACTCGCAACGACAGGAATATAGCCCTGATCTAAAAGATCCACTAAGATCTCCGCATTGACGTCTTCAATTTCCCCAACATAGCCAAGATCGACGTCGGCATCCACTTTCTTGGCTTTTAATAACATATTATCTATACCACAGATCCCCACAGCCTTATTTCCATGTGTATGAATACGTTTGACAAGATTCTTATTGACCTTGCCGGCTAAGACTTCCTGTACGATATCGATCGTCTCTTCGTCAGTATAACGTAGACCATTGATAAACTTGGATTCCTTATGCATTCGTTTTAAGGCGTTAGAGATCTCTGGGCCGCCCCCGTGGACCAGGACGACCTTGATCCCTACTAAATTCATTAGGCAGACATCATTGATGACATTATCAATGAGCACTTCATTGACCATGGCATTTCCGCCATATTTCACGACCACGATCTTATCGTGGTACTCTTGTATATAAGGTACAGCTTCACTTAAGATCTGTGCCTTTAAGACCGCATGCTTTGCCATCAAATATCCCCCTTTTATGTACGATACTCACCATTGATCTTGACATAATCATAAGTCAGATCACATCCCCAGGCTGTGGCTGAATAGTCACCGTCATGAAGATCAATATCGATCGTGATCTCGTCTTCACTTAATATTTTCAATGCTTCCTCTTCATCAAAAGCAACGCCGGCACCCTTTTCACAAACAAGGATCGAACCTGCTTTTGAAGATAGAGACACTTCTACTTTCGTAATATCGACATCATTTGGTGCATAACCAATGGCACATAAGATACGTCCCCAGTTGGCATCACGACCAAACATAGCGGCTTTAAATAAAGTCGAAGTAATAACGCTCTTGGCCGTTGTTTTGGCATCATATAATGTTCTGGCATTCTGCACCTGTGAAGTGAGTAGTTTTGTGGCTCCTTCACCGTCTTTAGCAATGCCTTTAGAGAGCTCTTCACAAATATGATAAAGCGCATCTTTCATGGCCTGATAATGATGATCTTTGATGACGATCTTATCATTTTCGGCTAGACCATTACACATCACGATGAGCATATCATTTGTTGATGTATCACCATCAACGGAAACCATATTAAATGTATCATTCACAACATCATGAACCATCGCTTCTAGTAATTCTTTAGAGATTGCCACATCACTTGTCACGAATGCTAACATCGTCGCCATATTAGGATGGATCATCCCTGACCCTTTGGCAATAGCCCCAATATGACAGACCTGATCGCCGATCATAAATTCACAGGCATATTCTTTCTTAACTGTATCAGTCGTCATAATGGCATGAGCGGCTTCATCAGAGTTCTCATATTTGAGTTTCGAAGCTAATTCATGCATATGATTTTTGAAAGGATCGATCGTCATTGGCTGACCGATAACACCTGTCGATGCCACTAAGACATCTTCTGGTTTAATGCCTAATTCTTGTGCTAAAAGATCACATGTTTGTGTTGCAATCTCTTCGCCATTGGCATTACAAGTATTGGCATTGCCAGAGTTACAGATGATGGCCTGAGCATGACCGTCCTTCAAATGTTTCTTTGTTATTTTTAAAGGGGCCCCTTTGACTTTGTTCTGGGTATAAGTGGCAACTGACGTACATAATGTATCAGAGACGATGGCCGCAAGATCATTACGATTTTCATGCTTCCCTTTGATATCCGCATTCACGCCAGCGGCTTTAAACCCTTTTGGTGCACATACACCACCTTGTATATCTTTCACATTCTCACCTTCTAAAATGATGGACCCACAAAATTCAGTCCTGTATTTTCTTTTAAGCCAAACATCAGATTCATGTTCTGAATAGCCTGGCCTGCTGTCCCTTTGACCATATTATCGATCGTTGAGGCAATAATTAATGTATGATCATGTTCATCATAATGTAATGAAATATCACAGTAGTTCGTATATTGAACGAACTTCAAGTCGGCATTCTTACCAAGTGGTAAGACGCGGACAAACTGTTCATCCTTATATGTATCGACATATGTTTTATAAACATCTTCTAAAGTCACATCATCTTTTAATGTCACATAGATCGTTGAGACGATGCCACGGTTGACTGGTAATAAATGCGGAACGAAAGTGACATACATTTTCTCTTGAGCCACTTTTGAAAGTTCCTGTTCCATCTCTGGCATATGACGATGATTTCCCGCTTTATATGGATGATATGATTCATTCGTTTTGGTAAAGTGAGTATCTTCCGTCAGTTTCTTACCAGAGCCGGTCGTTCCTGAAGCACTGTCCACAATGATCTTTGTGTCTTTATAATAATGTTCTTTTAATAGAGGATATAAGCCAAGATTGACTGTTGTCGGGTAGCAGCCAGGATTCCCGATGAGGTTTGCGTTTTTGATCTCTTCACGATGTAGTTCTGGCAGACCATAGACCTGTTTTTCGTGGAGGTCTTTGAAATCATAAGCCTTGCCGTACCACTTCTCGTATTCTGCTTCTGAGTCGAGACGGAAGTCAGCACCTAAGTCAATAAACTTCTTACCAGCATCTAAACATGCTTTCGCATATTTTTCAGAGATACCCGCTGGCAATCCGGCAAAAACGATATCCGCATTCTTGATAACTTCATCGTCTTCTTCAAAGACCAGATTACAGATCTGATAAAAAGAAGGATAAAGGTCAGAGACCTTTTGTCCTAAATAAGAATGAGATCCAATTCCTGTGACTTCCACTTCTGGATGCATTAATAATAATCTTAAAACTTCATTGCCGGCATAACCGCTGGCCCCAATAATACCTGCTTTAATCAATCTCGTTCACCTTTGCTTTAACTCTTTCAATATTGGCTTTCTCCACTTCTGGTGAAGGACCACCAATGACTTTTCTATTTTTTAAGCATGTCTCTAAAGCAATGGCTTCATAGACATCTTCATCAAAGAGATCACTATATTTCTTATAGATCTCTAATGGTAATGTTTCTAAAGTATGATCAGACTCAATGCAGTAAGCCACTAACTGACCTGTGACTTTATAAGCATCTCTGAAGGCTGCACCCTTTTTTGTTAAGTAATCGGCACAGTCTGTGGCATTGATAAAGCCTTTGGCAGCAGCCTGTCTCATTTTCTCTTTATGGACAGTCATCGTTTTGATCATGTCCGTAAAGACTGGCAAACATAAGAGAACCTGATCGATCGCATCAAATAGGTTTTCCTTATCTTCCTGCATATCTTTATTATAAGCAAGTGGGAGACCCTTCATCATCGTAAGTAACGTTGTATTATCACCGATGACTCTGGCCGTCTTCCCTCTGACTAATTCCGCAATATCGGGATTCTTCTTCTGTGGCATGATGCTTGAGCCCGTGGCATAAGCATCATCCAAATCGATGAATTTGAATTCCCATGAACACCATAAGATCACTTCTTCTGAGAATCTTGAAAGGTGCATCATAATGAGCGCTAAGGCATTACTAAACTCGATCGCATAGTCACGATCAGAAACACCATCCATAGAATTATACATGATATCATTCATGCCTAATTCTTCCGCTACGAACTGACGATCTAATGGATAGGTCGTGGTTGCTAAAGCACCAGAACCAAGTGGTGAAACATTAACACGTTGATCGATATCATTTAAACGATCGATATCTCTTAAGAACATTTCACTATAAGCCATCAGATGATGGGCAAAAGTCACTGGCTGTGCTCTTTGTAAA
>ONFH01000164.1 GCA_900317015.1 uncultured Erysipelotrichaceae bacterium
AGCGACCGTTGTCGTCTTACGCTACATGGCGTGGCAGAGATACCACTTCCATTGGGCGAAGCACAATGGGAGTGGAGAATTCATTTTGGAACTATAGAGGGCATATTGCTTATTCACATCATAGCCCATCATTTTAAGGGATAGCTTTGCATGATTTAAAGCAGTGATAATTGTATCGGCGAATGTGAGTTCACATAGGCCCGCTTTTAAGCCGGACGTATTGCCTTTGGCATTTCTAATAATATCCCTGTTAAGACTGTCAATTAATTGCGTTGCGTGATGATTTTCCGTAATGACGATAAAGCAGTCACCATAACCTCGTGCAATCAAAGCATCAGGATAATATTTGCGTAAGTATCCGGCAATTAAACATAATAGATTATCTCCAGCCTCATAGCCATACTGGTTATTATAGTTTTGCATGGCCGGAACACTGAAGTAAATGCAGAGTGGCTCTTTTTGTGAAAGACGGATTGCATTGATTCTTTCATCGCCAAATTCATGAAGATAATTGAGATTAGGAAGCTTCGTGAGGGGATCAATATAAAAATGATCTTCACGAAACTCTAAATATTGTTTTGTGGATTCTTCGATATGTTTTGCACTTTTTGTTAAATCGGTATAATACAAAAATGCTAGTTCTGTACCGTCATCCATTGTTTGCCAGAAGCCAACTGTATGAATGAGTTTCATCACTTCGTTTGCACCGCCAACGTGATAAAAGACATCATAAGGGGTTTCATGATTCGCAAATTCTTTTCCTTTTTGGGCAAGCATACCAGCATCACGTTCGTCAACACGATCAAACATGCTTGAATCTAGAGCCGATGTTAGATGTTCTCTCGTATCGGAACGCATCTTGCAGAAGCCATCCGAGACAAGGACCGTCACGACTTTTCTGTCAACGACCTGATAGACGGCCAGTGCCATCTCTTGTTTTTCTAATAGTTCTCTTATTGTATGATCAAACTGATACATGATCTATTTTCTCTCTTTCTTTTGTAGATGGAGGGACTTAGGTCCCTATCAAATGATAAGAACAAGGAATTCATCATTGATACTGGAATAATTCTTGTTTCACCTGTTTATAATTATATAATGTCACAAAAAAACAAAGCAATCACTTTCGCAACTGTTGATCATATTGTTATCAAAGAAAAATAGCGAAGATGCCGTTTTTATTTACATATCAAATAAAATTCGATAAGATTTTTATAGAGGGGTATGGAGTCTGAGAAAGAAGGTGATTATTTTGAATAAGGAATATTTTGTGAATCATATCGATGAAGCATTAGACAGTGGAGACATTCAAGTTTATTTTCAGCCGATTATGCGTTCACTTACTCGAGAAATCACTTCCTTAGAATGTCTAACAAGATGGATTATTGATGATACAGTTTATTGTTCCGATGCGTTTATACCTTTATTAGAGGAAAGTGGCATCTGTTATAAGGTTGACTTGAATGAATTTAGACAGGCTTGCCAAAGAATTGTCGAACGGCGCCAGAATCACGAAAAAGAAATTATGTTTTCGGTTAATTTCTCGGCGACTGATTTTGAGATCCCCGACATGATTGATCAGGTGATGGCCATCTTAAATGAATATGATGTAAAACCAGAACAGTTTAATATTGAGATTGAAAGTCGTTATCTTCTGTCTCTTAAAGAAACGATTTATACACATATTGAAGCCCTTTGCAAATGTGGCTTTCATATTTGGCTTAATGATTTTGGCATCTATACCTATCCTACAAAACTCCTTCTTAATCCAGCTATTGATGGCATTAAGATTGACCACAATGTGATCAGTGATCATGAGGACTTTACGAAAACTCTGATCATTTCAACATTAGCGGTTGCGAAAAAGGCAGGGAGTCAAACGTTAGTTGTTGGTGTGGAAAATGAAGAGATGTTAGAATTCTTACGCTCGATTGGCTGTGAACGTGCGCAAGGTCATTATATTGCCAAGGCGGATAGCTACGATAATGTGATGAAGGAATTAAAAAGCAAAGGCTACCTCTTTGAAGAGATTAACAAGAGAGGTTTCTATAATAAAATCGAAAGTCAGCTCGATTATCTTTCTTCACGTAATCTCGCCGTGCTTCTTTACGACGGTATGAAGATGCATTATTTAAGTGCCAATGAAGGATATATGCAGGTCTTAAAAAAGATGGGCTATGATTCCTTAGAAGCTAGTGAAAAACAATGTAATAGGGTCGGTGCGAATGTTGGCACATTCTTACAAACCCGTGCCGGTAAGATTATTCATGGTTCAAGAGAATATTTTGAATTCATGGCCGGTAAAATTAAGATTGGCTGTTCTTGCTACATGGTGGCATCTCAAGAGGGGCTTCATGCATTCATGTTTGATGTGATCATTGTCAAAATTGATGAAAATGAAGAGCCTGATGAGAAAAGCAATATTGATCTTGTCGCGACCGCCTACTTATTGTTCATGGAATCTTATTTGATTGATCTGACACATCATACGATGATGGGGATCACTTATAATTATGAACTCCAGAATATTGAAATGATCGATCTTGATCTCGAAGAGACGATCAATGCTTATGGTCATAGTTTTGTAAATCCATTAGATCGCAAACGTTATTTTGAATTCATGGACTTTCGTACCATCATGCCAAGACTTAAAGCGTCTTCGGGAAAGATTCATACGTTACTTAGAATCAAACGACCAGGAAATGAAGATCAATGGATGGTGTTGTTAGTTAAACATGAAAAACGTGAATTCTCCGATCTGTTAATTTTATGTATCTATCCTTATGATACACAACTCTATTCCATCTATTATGAAGAAAGCCAAAATGTCACTATCCATCAAAAACAAGAAATGGTACGAGTAACAGATCAGCTTCTCTCACCACAGGACTTTACACGTTTATTAGCTTCTTATTGTGAAAGCTATGAAGAAAGCGGACATGATTTTGCCTTGTTAATTTATCATGTGCCTCGCTTTGATGATCCAAAAGCTAAAAGAGTACGTCCTTCACAAGAGCTCTTAGTCACGTTAGAAAAGATTCTTTATGAAAATCTTGAAGATCATGATCAGAAGGGCATTTGTTTTATTGAAGACGGTCGTCTCTGTTTCTTGATGAAAGCATCGCAGGTCGACTTGATTGAGCCATTAGCTGTGATCCTTCGTCGTGCGATCGTTTCGAGAATTAAGAGTCATGTTGTCATCGATGAGTCTGATGTCGTTGGGCATATTTATATTGCTTCCCAGGTTGATCAAGGATATCAAGGACTCTTTGTGACCATGTGTGAAAAACTCTACTCGATTCCTGTTCGTAAAAGAGAGAGCCTCATCTCGAAAGATTTATTTAAGCATGGTTTTGATGATAATTTTGAGTATATCTTAGATCAGCTGCCTTATGGTATCATGTTAGTGAGTGAAGATAAGAAGATTACGTTCTGGAATAAGAAGGCTGAAGTGATGACTGGTTATCTGCAACATGAAATGATCAATGAGTCATGCCACAGTTTTGGAATGCATTGTCTTTGCGAGACCGGCGATCTTTTATGCAATGTCGGTTGTCCTTTTAACAAGGTCAAGAAAAATGGCTATGCGCCAAGTGAACGTGCCTTCTTCAAGCATCATGATGGTTATCGTATTGAAATTAAAATGTGCAGTGTTCCGCTTCGTAATCGTCAGGGAAAGATTAAAGCTGTTTTAACCATCTTTGTTCGTGCCGGGGATCGTGAATATGCCGATGATACGCTCATGAGCCTCTATAATGCCGTTAATATTGATCCATTGACACAGATTTCAAGACGACAGTACGTGGAAGATGCCATTGAATATAAAATTGATGACTATCATCGTTATCATAATCTCTTCTGTGTATTATTTGCGGATATTAATGGCTTTGGCAATTTCAATAATACGTACGGTCATGAAGCCGGCGATAAGATTCTCAAGAAGTTTGGTCAGGCCTTACGCATGTATACGAGAAAAGGCAATGTATGTGGACGCTGGGGTGGCGATGAGTTTATTGTCGTCTTAAAAGTCGATCAAAAACCAGATTTGCAGGCTATTGCGAAACGATACTATGATCTTGCGAAAAATGTAAAAGTTGACTACAACAAAACGACATTGAGTATGACGATTTCGATTGGTATTACATTAGTAAGAGAAGGGGACGATGTTGACAATATTGTCCGTCGTGCTGATGTCTATATGTATCAGGCTAAATATCATACGCAAAGTCGCATTGTTACCGATGAGACTTATCGAGAAGATATTCCGGATACGCGTAAAAAATAAGAGGGAAGCACGCTTCCCTCTTTCTCATACTTATATCATTATTTACCTGAATCACCATAGTTCTTAAGAACACGAGCGCTAGGGTCATTGACATCACAGTTTTCCCAAGTCTTGTTTGGCATCCAGAAGTCTTTGATCCATTTACTTGAATCTGGATAGAATTCTTCAAAGATATCACGATATAAAAGTGATTCTTTTGTAAATGGTGTGCCATATGGATACTTTTCTTTAGCAGCTGCCACATCTTCATCAGTATACTGTTCTTCGGCATATTCTTTTAAGTAATCAACCATGGAATGACCAACGGCATCACTGAAGGCTGCTTTTTCTCTAAAGAGAATGTCATCAGGAAGGTAATCCATACCTTCAAAGGCATGTCTTAATAAATACTTTCCTTTGTTATAATGGTTCATCTTCTTATCAGGGTTGATGGCCATGGCATAGTCGACAAAACGTAAGTCCGCGAATGGGACACGTCCTTCAAGCGCATTCGCTGAAATGCAGCGGTCCGCTCTTAAGACATCATACATATATAATTCTCTGACACGTTTTTCACTTTCCTTCTGGAATTCTTCAGGAGAAGGAGCGAAATCAGTATATTTATAACCAAATAATTCATCAGAGACTTCACCAGTCATAATCACTTTGATATCTGTATTCTTCTTGATCCAGTGACAAAGAATATACATACCAATAGAAGCTCTAATGGTTGTAATATCCCAAGTTTCAAGATGGTAGATGACTTCTCTTAAGACACCTAAAACATCCTGTTTAGTCATGATGACTTCAGTATGATCAGTGCCTAAGTAATCCGCAACTTCTTTCGCATATTTTAAATCGATTGGATCTGTTTCCATACCGATCGCAAAGGTACGAATTGGATGATCGGTAATTCTTTGACCGATGGAACATACTAATGAAGAATCAAGACCACCTGATAATAAGTAACCAACAGGGGCATCAGACTGTAATCTCTTTTCCACACCGGCAATTAATTTTTCTCTTAACTTGGTGGCGATGGTTTCAAGATCATCATCATTCATTAATTTTGTATCACTTAAATCGTTGTAGCAGACAAACTTTTCGCCATCATAGTAATGTCCTGGTGGGAAAGGCATAATGTCATCACAAAGATCAAAAAGGGCCTTTGCTTCAGAAGCGACCGCAAATTTATGTTCACCTTTTGTATAGCCGTAGAACATTGGACGGATGCCCATAGGATCTCTAGCAGCCATAAACTTATCTGTTTTTGAATCATAGAATGCTAAAGCAAATTCAGCATCCAGATATTTACACATCACTTCAAGTCCAAATTTCTGATATAAAGGAATTAAAACTTCACAGTCAGATGTTGAACGGAATGGATAATCCGGGAACATCTTCTTTAAAGCAGGATAGTTATAAATTTCACCGTTGCACACTAACATGATGCCATTGTGTTCAAATGGCTGCATGCCTTTAGGAGATAAGTCCATGATTGCTAAACGGTCAAAACCAAATGTTTTGTTTTTATAGAAAGCTGAACGGGTCATATCAGGACCACGATCAGAGATCTTCCATAAAGATTTGTTAAATGTATCTAAACTATATTCGTCTGAGTCTAATGCTAAAATACCACACATAATTAAAACCTCCATTCTTAACAAAAAAACTCGCATAACTGCGAGTATCAAACACCATATGCCCTACATTATTACTATATTTATTAATGGAGGTTATCACATGGTACGGAAATACTTCTAAGAGTACTCGATACCCGCCAATCGTATCATGATTGAAAACGGTCTAGCCTACTTGCCTAAGCTTTGGGTAGACAGCTCAGAGGTGTTCTTCGTGAATTGCTCCATCGCTAGACTTGCACCGTACTCTAGCTCGCTAAGACTTCTGCAAAACCTTACTCTCCTCGTCATCGCCTTATTCAATTTTCACTAGCAGTATAATAAAACTTTATTCGCTTGTCAATTAAAAAGTTTCAAAATTTGTTAAATAGATAAGAAATTATCTTTATATTTAGGAAAGAAAATAAAATATTCAAATTTTTTACAAAATGCGTATTCACGTTGTATTTTGTATACGATGAATCAAAAGAAAAATTACAAAATAATATTATTTCGAATAAATCCTTTGAAAAAGAAAACAAATTTTGAAAACCTATTGAAAACTTCAAGAAAAATTACTAATATTTAGGCAGATAACGTATCGGGAAGGAGATGCGATCATGAATAATTTACCAAATGATCCACATATGTTAGTAAGTGTAGTAAACACAAAGTTGAGAGATAACTACGATTCTTTAGATGCGCTTTGTGAAGACATGGGCGTTAATCAGGAAAAGTTAGTCTTAAAACTTTTAGGTGCTGATTACACTTATGATTCAAGTATTAATCAATTCAAATAGTACTGAGATGCAGGCCGCTGAAATGCGGTCTTTTTTTATACGAATCATGATCGTGGGAATGGTAAAGCAAAGGATTTTCTGTTAGATTGTAGTTAGATAAAACTAATTAGAGAGTGATCAAAGGGAGGGCATTATGTATTTAATGATGAAAGACGTGTGCCGTGACTATGAAAACGGTGCAGTCATTACCAAGGCCCTTGATCATGTAATCCTATCGATAGACAAAGGGGAATTTTGTGTTCTATTAAAAAGGGCAGAGTACCACGTCCATATCTCTGATATGGGCGTGGATGAATGCCCCCTCACTGATTCTGAATATAAGAC
>ONFH01000308.1 GCA_900317015.1 uncultured Erysipelotrichaceae bacterium
AATATGTAGGGAAATTCGAAATTTGAAACGTAAAACAATTGAGAGACAAATTGTGACATGATACAATGAACGCGAAAGAGAGGATAAAAAAATGAAACTTCTGACTGTAGCGATTCCTTCTTATAATTCACAGGATTATATGGATCACGCTATTGAGAGTCTATTAGGATCGAAAGAGGATATCGAGATATTGATTATCGATGATGGATCAAAAGATAATACCGGTAAAATTGGTGATGACTATGCCGCCAAGTATCCTGATACGATCCGTTGTATTCATCAAGAAAATGGTGGTCATGGGGCTGCTGTGAATACCGGCATCAAAAATGCCACCGGCAAATATTATAAAGTCTTAGATAGTGATGACTGGTTTGATCCTAAAGCATTAAAGAAAGTTATAAATAAATTAAAGGAATTATCAAAACAGGATCTCGATATGATGATCGTGAACTATGTTTATGATAAACCAAGCCAGAATAAAAAGAGAGCCATTCGTTATTTGAACTGCTTACCAGTGAACAGAGTGTTCCATTGGTATGATCTTGGTCATTTCTTACCAAGTCAAAACTTACTCATGCATTCTGTTATTTATCGTTTGGAAGTCTTGAAGCAGTGTGGTCTTGAATTACCACACCATACATTCTATGTCGATAACTTATTCGTCTATGAACCATTACCATATGTGAAGACGATGTATTATATGAATGTCAATTTATATCATTACTTCATTGGTCGTAGTGATCAGTCCGTTAATGAATCTGTCATGATCGGTCGTATTGATCAGCAGATTGCGGTCAATAAGCGCATGATCGATGCTGTTGACATCTTAAGTATCAAATCACGTAAATTACGTAATTATCTGATCCATTATTTAACAATGATCACGACGGTCACGACTGTCTTATTAGTTAAGAGTGGAACAGAAGAAAATTTGAAAAAGCGTGTTGAGCTATGGGATTACCTCTTACAGAGAAATCCAGAAATCTACCGTAAAGTCCGTCATACCTTCTTAGGCAATGCCATGAGATTACATGGGCGAAGAGGGAATAAATTTATGATGTTCTGTTACCGTATTGCTCAGCGTCTCTTTGACTTTAATTAAAAGATAGAGGTTGCGATGCGACCTCTATTTTGTTAGAATCACACACGGTGAATGAAAATGAAAGAAAAAATAAAACAATTTTATCAATCGCATAAATATATTTGGGTCGCCATCATCTATTTCCTTTGTTATTTGCCATGGTACTTTGGCATTCAGCAAAGAGATCCAAGCCACTTCTTTGATATGCATGTGGTTTTAGATGGTATGATTCCTTTTGTACCAGCTTTTATTGATGTGTACATGTACTGGTTCCTCTTTGTTTTTGGAACAGGGTTATTTGTCTTCTTATATGATAAGGAAGAGTTCTATAAATTCTGTCTGATGTTATTTGGTGGAATGACTATTTGTCTAATCATCTTTACGATCTTCCCAACAACATTTGATTATCGTCCTGCTCATATCACCGGGACACCAGTTGAGAAATTCTTCTTAAATCTAGTTTATTCGGCTGATAAACCAACAAACGTTTTCCCAAGTATTCATGTTTATAACTCACTTGGATGTGCAATTATCTTAACCCATTCAAAGAAGTTTAAAGGCAGTAAGAAGATGTTCTTCTTTGCCTGGATCAGTGCCATCATGATTACATTATCAACAATGTTTGTGAAACAGCATTCTTGCATGGATGCTTTTGCAGCAATGATCATTTGCTTTATCATGTATCAGGTGACTTACGGTCCATTTGAAACATGGCGTCAAAAAGTAAATGCTAAAGAAAATGCGGTTTACCAAAATAATTAACGCTTTGGTCTAAGTCTTTACTTAGGCCTTTTTAATTCGAAAAAAAGGTCGTGCAATCTTAGCCTAAACCCTCTATAATATTTTTTACGGTGTCACCGTAGCTCAGTTGGATAGAGCGTTCGCCTCCTAAGCGAAAGGTCGAGGGTTCGACTCCCTTCGATGACGCCATTTTTTTACATAATAACAATTTTAGAGGAACTGGCATGCTGGTTCCTCTATTAGTTTAATTTTAATTGATTTTCAATTTCAATTCACAAATTATTATTAAATCAAAAGAGAGCCGACTTTCGCCAGCTCTCTCAAGTATATGTCCGCAAACATATACCCCAATTGATTATTTTTTTGGGTCTTTACCAATTCCTGTGTAAAACAGTACTAGCCTAGCATGTTGAGATAGTAT
>ONFH01000233.1 GCA_900317015.1 uncultured Erysipelotrichaceae bacterium
ATCTCAGAGAGATTTGTAAAACTGCTCACACATAAATAATACGTTCCTTTACGTAGGTCAACAGTTGCGGACTTACTAAAGATGCGGTATGTATAGCCATTTCGTACATCTGACTCTTTATAGAGGGCGGCATTGATCGGTGCATACTTACTTACGAAATTGAGGCTCTGCTGCGTCTCAAGGGTAAACTTATAGTAGTCGAAGTTATTTGTTCCAGCTTCAATATGTCCCTTATAGGCTTTGTTTAAACTGATCTTATTGGCTTTCTTATAATTGTTATTTTTATTATAAGCAAAGCTATCTTTCCATTGATCTTGAATTAGGCTCATACGGGCATTCTTTTTCACATTGTAAGGAATGATATAGTACGTGCCTTTAGATAAGCAGTTATGGAAGATCTGCATTTCCTGATCTTTCGTATTGATGACTAAGCATTCTTTGATGTTCTTCTTATTGAAGTGGAATCTTGTAAAACGATTCAGTTTTAACTTATAAAGTCCACCCATCATCGTAGCGGCTGGTTTGACCATCTTATTCATGGTGATGGCTTTCGCATTTTTAAGTGGCATAAAAGTGATCTTGACCTGTGTAGGTTTCACTTTTGTGGACTTCGTTTCGCCCTGATAGCTGTTGGTCGTATAAGTATAACTGAAATAGTAGGTCCCTTTAGAGACGGGGAAGATGCGATGTTCATAATAGGTTGCATCTTCAAAGATCACAGCTTTTTCTAAGTATGGCTCCGCAATATCTTTCTTTTTCGCATTATAGAGGTGTGGATATTTGCAGGTGCCATTCTTAAAATTGATCTGGACATAGCCACTTGAGGCAATCGACAAGCGATAGTACTGTTTTGATTGATTTGTCACATTGGTCCATTGATTTAAGGACATGTACGTGATCTTCTGCTTGTAAGCGGAGGCATTGACAAGAGAATTTGTCATGATGCCGCCACTCAACAAGAGAGTGAGACATAAGAATAAAGTGCGTTTTATTTGTTTCTTCATAACAAAAACCTTCTTTCTTGCCTATATTATGTTTTATTTTCCTTTAGTAAACGATCTTATTTGCATCATGATTATGTTAAGTTTATCATCAAATCTTACACTTATGAAAAGCCATGGGGACCACCTCTTCACTTTCATTTTAACTAAAAATTGGGATAACGGATAGAAAAACCATCATCTTACGAAAAAAGGCTGTCGTGAAAACAGCCTTTCAATGATTATTTTTTCTCTTTGTCTTCATGGGCTTTAATAACACGAGCCTGAAGATTTGGATCCATGAATTCATAGTCTAAGAATTCTTCATCGAAGAAGCCCTGACCCTGAGTGATCGAACGTAAGTCGATCGCATAGTTCATGATCTCTGTCTGAGGTGCTTCAGCTGTGATCTTCATGATACGGTCATCTAAGATCTCCTGGCCGATGACACGAGAACGATGTTTATTGAAGTGAGACATAATATCACCCATAAACTCTTCTGGGACAAAGACATTGATCGTGACGTATGGTTCAAGAAGGGCAGGTTTTGCCTTTGGCAGACCTTCCTTGAAGCACATGATGGTTGCTGTCTTGAAGGCCTGTTCAGATGAATCGACAGAATGGTAAGACCCATCCATCAATGTGGCCTTTAAGCCTAAGACTGGATAACCAGCTAAGACACCATGCTTAGTGGCTTCGACAAGTCCTTTTTCAACAGCTGGGAAGTAGCTCTTAGGAACGGCACCACCGAAGACTTGTTCTTCAAAGATGAATGGTTTTGAATAGTCTCTTGATGGTTCAAACTTGATTTCTACATCACCATACTGACCATGGCCACCAGACTGTTTCTTATATTTCGTACGCTGAGTGACTTCGCCACGGATCGTTTCACGATATGGAATAATGATGTCATCTAAAGCGACTTCGACTTTATATTTATTTTTCAAACGGGAAACAACGCTGTCGAGATGAATATCGCCAAGACCATAGAGGCACTGCTGGCTTGTTTCTGGATTTGTCTCGAAACGTAAGCAAGGATCTTCTTCAAGGAATCTTGCTAAAGCAGCAGAGATCTTGTCTTCGTTTGTCTTGCCAACTGGACGAATGGCTTTACCATAATATGGTTTAGAGAACTTGATTGGTTCGACTTCGATTGGATAGTTTTTATCACTTAAGACATCATTCGTCTTGGTATGATCTAATTTCTGAATGGCGCCCACATCACCGGCATTGAGTTCAGAGACTTCCATCATTTTCTTACCCTGCATAACGTAGAGCTTACCGATACGTTCTTCACCTTTATTACGCTGGTTGATCATGATCGTATTAGGATGCAAAGTTCCTGTTAAAACTTTGACTAATGAGATCTTACCTACGAAAGGATCTGAATATGTCTTGAAGACCTGAGCTGATGGTGGCAGTTTTTCATCAAAGCCAACGATCTCATCATCATCTGTTAAGTTATTATGGATAATAAATGAGTTTGACATATCGCCGCTGGCTGAGAAGAAAGCGACCATCGAATTTAAGATAATAGAGATACCAATCTGGTCAGTACCGCATAAAACAGGAACCAATGTCTTGTTTACGACACCAACACGTAATGCTTTTGAGATCTCTTCTCTGGTGAATGGTTCTTCATCAAGGAATTTCTCTAGTAATTCATCACTGGTATTGGCAACGGCTTCATCGATCATAGCCTTGACTGGTTCGATCTGATCTTCCATACCTTCTGGAATTGGACATGGATGTGTCTGATCACCTTCAAAGCGACGGCCTTCCATTTTTGCCACGTTGACATAGCCGACCATCTTGTCGCCTTCCATGATTGGAACCTGGATCGGTGCAATGATACGACCATAGGTATCCTGTAATTCTTTTAATTTTTCATGATAATTACCATTTGGTTTATCAATGCCGTTGATATAGATCATACGTGCTTTATCATGTGCTTTGTACATTGCTTCTTTTGTACCCGTGGTCAAACCTTTTGTGGCAGGGACAACGATCAATGCACTTTCGGCAACTGCTAAGGCTGCATCAATTTCACCATTGAAATCGAAGGCACCTGGTGTGTCTAATAAATTGACTTTACAGTTCTGCCATTCAACTGGCACACATGTCAATTCAATTGAAGACTGTCTTCTAATTTCTTCTGGATCGTAATCGGAAACGGTGTTTCCATTCTTAATGTTCCCAACTTGGCCTATCTGACCACTACGATAAGCCATGGCCTCAATTACGGACGTTTTGCCACTTCCTGAGTGTCCAAGGACCGCAACTGTTCCCATTTCGTTGGAGTGATAGTTTCTCATGTTATCATCTCCTTAATTTGTTATAATTTTGAAACTTCTAAATTTATTCTAACATAGAAATATCAAAAGTAAACGCTTTCAAGCCTTTTGCAAAAAATTATAATGTTCGCTGGAAAATGGCCTTTTTAGAAATGCGAAGAACGAGATTTAAATTATCACGAAAATGTATCTGCTTTTTTAGGAAAATATAGGAAAGTTCATTTTAACGAAATATTCTTTTTTCATAATTTTGAACGTGGTAGAATAAGGCAAGCGAAGGATGTGAATTCTATGAAAGAGTATGCTGGTGTAGCTTTATTGATTGCGTTATTTGTCTCTAATGCCTTAGCGCTTGATCTTCTTTATAACAAGAGGGGCAAGTTAGCGGGCGTGATGAATATCATCAGTTTATGCTTAACAGTCGCTTTGGCTTATACTTTTAACCAGACCCAGAATATTATGATCGTCTTTGGAATCTTCTTAGCCATCGTCGCTCTGATCGTGATCTTAAAGTTCGTGATCAAGCGGCAGGTCAAAAAGAAGAAAGAAGCCAAGGCTGAAGAATTAGATAAAAAAGAAAAAGAAGGAGAAAACAATGAAAACAATTAACTTTGAAATCGAAATGGCTGACGGAGCTGTCATGAAAGGGGAACTTTATCCTGAGATCGCTCCAATCACTGTTGATAACTTTGTAAAATTATGTAATGAATCATTCTATAATGGTTTAACATTCCATCGTGTGATTCCTGGCTTTATGATCCAGGGCGGTGACCCACTAGGCAATGGCATGGGTGGCAGCAAGCACAATATCAAAGGTGAATTTGCGGCCAACGGTGTCGAAAATAACTTAAAACATACACGTGGTGTTTTATCAATGGCACGTGCAATGGATCCTAACTCTGCAAGCTCACAGTTCTTTATCATGCATGCCGATGCACCTCATCTAGATGGTCAGTATGCAGCCTTTGGGAAAGTCACAGAAGGTCTTGAAGAAGTCGATAAGAT
>ONFH01000096.1 GCA_900317015.1 uncultured Erysipelotrichaceae bacterium
CTTTCAATGATCGCATGTAATAATACATCTGCATCGCTATGACCTTTGAGTCCCTTCTCAAAAGGAATCTCCACGCCACCTAAGATCAGCTTTCTCCCTTCCACTAATTGATGAATATCGATCGACTGTCCAATACGCATTTCTTTTTACCCTCCTTATTTTTATTCTATCATTAAATGTATAAGTCTCAAAAGAAAACAATACTATTCCAAAATTTTCATCTAATAGTGTAGAAGTTGCGTAAAGATTCATGTAAAATAAGGCAAAGGAGGCTATTATGGCTGAATACGTAGATATTTTTAATGATCAGCGAGAAAAAACAGGTGAGGTCTTACCTCGTAACACAAAACTTCCAGAAGGAAAATATATGACCTATGTACTCGCTTTGATCAAAAACAAAGATGGTTATCTCATCACAAGACGCAGCTTAGATAAGAAATGGGCTGCCGGCGCCTGGGAGATTCCTGGCGGTGGCGTCAGCGCTGGCGAAACAAGTGCTGAGGCGATCCAACGAGAAGTATTTGAAGAAACACATCTCGATATTACTGATCATTACCGCCTACTTTATTCTTATAAAAATACGGACTTAAAACGTGGTGATAACTATTTCACTGATATTTATTTATGTGAGATGGATTTTACGTTAGATGATGTGATCATTCAAAAAGATGAGGTCCTAGATGTAAAATGTGCAGATCTAGATGAAATCACACGTTTACATGACAGTGATGGCTTCCTGCATTATGAACGATTACTTGAAGCACTCAATTCTAAATAAGCATTTTTGAGGAGGGATACAAATGGATACAAACAAGACACCGCATATCCTTGTCTGCGATGATGAAAAAGAAATCTGCGATCTGATTGAAATCTATTTAACAGGCGAAGGATTTCAGGTAGAAAAACGCTATAATGCTTATACAATTTTAAGAGATATCGAAAAGTATAAGATCGACCTGGTCATCCTTGATGTGATGATGCCAGATATCGATGGCTTTGAAGCACTCGAAATGATTCGTGAAAAATATAATATTCCAGTCATCTTCTTATCTGCCAAAACTAGTGAAACAGATAAGATCAACGGTTTAACAAAAGGTGCTGATGATTATATCGCCAAACCATTTAATGCGATGGAACTCGTAGCCCGTGTTAAATCACAGTTACGTCGTGCTTCTACTTATAATAAGCCAGTGGGCGAATCACATAATGTCATCAACGCTCATGACCTGATCATTGATACAAAAAAGAAACAGGTCTTATTAGATGGTGAATCAGTAAAGCTGACGCGTATTGAATATCAGATCCTGATCTTATTAGCTTCTGATCCTGAAACCGTCTTCTCAACAGAAGATATCTTTAAGGCAATCTGGAAAGAAAAGCCAATGAATGCCAACAATACTATTATGGTCCATATTCGTAAATTACGTGAAAAGATCGAACATGAACCACGTAAACCAAGACATGTCAAAACAGTGTGGGGAATCGGTTATAAGTTTAGTCTATGATCAATAAGCTCAGGCATTTATTTGTAACATCTTTTCGTTACCGCATTCTTATTAATATTTTTGTGAGCATGATCATCGCTGTTATTGCTTACGTTGGTCTCAACGTACTCATCGTTCACTTTCATTTATTAGAAACGAGTACAGCCTTACGTGATCTGATCTGCTTTCTTACCGCTCTGATTATCTTCATCGTCATCTTTATGAAGCTCATCAATTTCAACTTTCGTTATATTAATGAATTGAACGAAAACATTCAGAGAGTCACGCTTGGTGACTATGATGCCTATTGTGAAATTGAATATGATGATGAACTCGGCATAGTGGCTGCTAATATTAATGCTTTGGCAAACACCCTCAAACAGAAGGAAGAAGAAAGCCGTATCTTAAAAGAGAATGAACGTATGGCCTATGATGCCGAACGTAAAGCCATCGACCAGCGAAATCAGCTGATTACGAATGTCGCTCATGACTTACGTACGCCTTTGACAACGATCATCGGTTATATTGATCTGATCAAAAGTCGCGATCTTTCTCCTGAAGACATTCAAAAGTATGCCAATATTGCTTATGATAAATCATTAAGACTCAAATCCATGATGGATGATCTCTTTGATTTCACAAAGCTTTCCAATCCGAATATGAAGCTCAACTTACAGATCATCGATATTAATGAGCTCCTCTTACAGATGGGCGATGAATTTTATCCACAATTTGAAGAACACGGCATCAAGCTCGTCTATGATATTCCATCGACAGACTTACATGTCGTTGGTGATGGTCAGCTGTTAGCTCGCGTCTTTGAAAACTTGATCACCAATGCCATCAAATATGGCTATGATCATTCTGAGCTGAAGATCGAAGTCATTGCGGATAATGATAATATTACGATCAAAGTCATCAATCATGGCGATACGATCGATAAGAACGATATTCCTCATTTATTTGAGAAATTCTATCGCTCCGATGCCTCTCGTGGGACCTCACAAGGTGGGACCGGCTTAGGCTTAGCCATTGCTAAAAATATTGTCGAGATGCATAAAGGACAAATCTTAGTGACGAGTCATCATAACGTCACTTCATTTATTGTGATATTAAGTCGTTTCAAGAAGGAAAAGGGTTGATCCCCTTTTCTTTTTTTATTTCATAAAGCATGATTTTTTCTTATCTATTTCACTTCAATATCTTTATTGATTATATTTTATTAATTTGATAATTATTTTTAATATTTTATCTTGAAGATAGATTTTTATCATGTTAATATGACCGAGAAGAAAGAGGAAGGGTCATAGTTATGCAAACATGTGGAGAATTACTTGTAAAATGTCTAGAAAATGAAGGCGTTAAATATATCTTTGGGATTCCAGGGGAAGAAAACTTAGAGCTGGTCGAAGCACTTGATCAGTCCAAACAGATTCAGTTCATCGTTGTACGTCATGAACAAGGTGCTGCCTTTATGGCGGAAGTGTATGGTCGTTTAACGGGTCATGCCGGTGTCTGTTTAGCAACTTTAGGACCAGGAGCAACAAACTTAGTCACCGGTGTTGCCGATGCCCATCTTGATGGTGCCCCATTATTAGCCATCACGGGTCAGGTCGATCAGAATCGTATGCATATCACCAGTCATCAGTATATCGATTTAACAAAGATCTTTGAATCGATCACCTGGCGTACAAAATTAGTCATTCGCCCAGATACTGTCAATGAGATCTGCCGTATGGCTTTCAAATATGCCGAAGGCGCTGTCGGTCATCGTGGGGCTGCCCATATCGACTTGCCCGTCGATGTCGCCAAGATGCATGTCAGTGATGAGGAACTGCCATTAAAGAGAGAAGAGTTCGTACCGGTCGAACCAAAGCTCTCTAATATTATGCAGGCAGCCAAGCTGATCAATGAAGCAAGGAAGCCTCTGATCCTTATTGGCAACAATACATCTTATTATCATAATGAACATATCATTCGTTCCTTTGCGACTAAGCTTAGAATTCCAGCTACGTGGAC
>ONFH01000111.1 GCA_900317015.1 uncultured Erysipelotrichaceae bacterium
GTGTATTACCATATTTTTGATCCACGTCTTTATGTCTATGGTGTTGTAAATGCTGAAACAGCCTTAGAGACGCTGACGGCCACCACTTTACGAAACATTATTGGTGAACTGGAGCTTGATGAGACGTTAACATCACGTGAACAGATCAATAATAAGATGCAGATAGCGACTGATCAGGCTTCTGACAGCTGGGGTATTAAAGTAACACGTGTTGAAGTGAAAAATATTAATCCACCTCAGGATATACAGGACGCAATGGAACGTCAGATGCGTGCTGAACGTGAAAGACGTGCTTTAGTAACGGAATCTGAAGGTAAGAAACAGGCACAGATTTTACAGGCTGAAGGTGAAAAGCAGTCAATGGTATTAAGAGCAGAGGCACAAAAAGAAGCTGCAATTGCTGAAGCACAAGGGCGTGCCGAAGCTATTCGTTTGATGTATGATGCTCAAGCCAAAGGGATTAAGCAGATCAATGAAGCTAAACCATCACAGGCCTATGTTCAGCTTGAAGGCTTCAAATATCTTAAAGATTTAGCGAATGGTCAGGCAACAAAGATTATTGTACCTAGTAATTTACAGTCATTAGCGGGCACTATTACTTCTATCTCAGAGTTAGCTAAGAATGATCCGTTAAATGTGACACTCTTGCAAGAAGCACAAGAACCTGATCCATATGCGAAGCTGCGTACTAATCATGATCCTAAGACACATAAATATGAAAATACAAAATAAGAGAATGGGTAAGCGTTAGGCTTATCCATTTTTCATAATACAAAAAAATCATAAAGGGAAGATTTTTATTTAAATTATGATGTTGCAAAGAAGAATAAAAAATATTACTATAATAAATTATTAGCAAAGGCATGAAAAATCTGTTATAATAGGTTAAAGCATGGGAGGTGGATCATGATGAAAGTCTATATTTCTCAGCCATATGTCTACAAGGCTGATGATGAAATTAAGAGAGTACGTAATTATATTATTGATGGCTTACAGAGTTATTTAAAAGAAGTTGAAATTCTTGATTCAATGATTTTGAAGGATCAGACATTTGGTTTAAAACAGCTTTCACAATGTATTATGATCCTCTCTGGAGCAGATGCAATTGTTTTTGCACCTAACTGGCGTGAATCTAAAGGCTGTCGAATTGAATATCAGATTGCCAAAGAGTTTCATGTACCGATCATCGATTTAAAAGAAGTCAATTAAAAAGGGTATGAGTTTTGCTCATACCCTTTAAATCGTCTTATTAAACTAAACCAATGACTGGGAATAAGAAACAGATAATGCCACCGATAACTGTGAAGATAACAGTCCATTTCACAACGGCACCCATGATTTCTGATTCTTTACCAGCTAAACCAACAGCGGCTGAACCAATGGCGATTGACTGAGGACAGATCATCTTTCCTAAGCCGGCACCCATTAAGTTACCAGCTGCTAACCAGTACTGGTTTGCACCGATTGCTTTTGCAGTCTGTACCTGTACAGCACCGAATAATGCAGTTGTAGAAGTACCAGAACCAGTAACGAAACCACCGATCGTACCAATTAATGGTGAGATGAGTGGGAATGCTGAACCAGTAACCGCAACTAATACCTTAGAAATATCAGATGTCATTCCTGAGTAACCCATGATTTTAGCAACAGCTAAGACTGAGCAGATCGTGATCATTGTCTTAACGTTAGAAGCAACGGTACGACCTAATACACGCATTGATGTGCCAAAGCTTTCATGCTGAATAGCACCACCAAGAAGACCAGCAAGTAAGATGAGGACACCCGGTGTGTCGATCCATGCAAATGTTAAGGTTGCAGGATTCTTACCAGTATAGAACTGAACAGTAGTACTTGCCTGCATTAAGAAGTCATGTACAGGCGCAACTAATGTAGAAGTTAATAATAAGAATAAGAAGATAAATACGAATGGTGACCAAGCAACAAATGCATCTTTAACACTTATATTTAATTTCTTACCACTTGAAGCAACCATATATTCTGGATCATTTGGTGCTTTCATCTTCATTGCCATGACAATGACGACAACCATTGAAACAATGGCACCGATGATATTAGAAAGGTCAGGTCCGATGACAGATGCGACGATGTACTGTGGTACGATGTAAGCAATGTCAGCGCCTAAGATATAAGGGACGATACCCTTAAGAGCCTTAGCCCCTTTACCCATGATGATAACTGCGATAAATGGAATAATAAACTGAACAACTAACTGAATTAAAGCAACTTTGCTTGAAATTCCAACAACATTTAAGCCAGTGATGTTGGCCATTGTGTTTGTTGGGACACCAACTGAACCAAAGGCAGTAGGTGTTGAGTTAATGACTAAGCAGACAACAACCGCGATTAATGGTTCAAAACCTAAACCAACTAAGATCCCGGCAGGAATAGCTACGGCAGTACCGAAACCAGCCATACCTTCCATGAAGTTACCAAAACCAAAGGCAATTAATAACATGAGGATTCGCTTATCGGTAGAAACCCCAGCTAACATGGCTTTGATTCTTTCCATGGCTCCTGTTTCAAGAGTCGAGTTGTAAACAAATAAAGCAGCTAAGATAACGATGATAATTGGCCATAATGCATTTGCGATCCCTTCAAGGGCAGCAGTAGCTGCATCAATGACCGGCATCTGTTTAATGCCAAGGGCAATCGCAAATGTCAAAACTAGGGCAATGACACAAGCTTTCCAACCTGGCATCTTTAAAACGCTCATTGCGACGATCAACCAAATGATTGGTACAAGGGCAATGATAAATAAGACAAACATATTCATTTTTCAAAAAATTCCCCTTTCTCTTCGAGGCCATTTTATAAGAAAAGATTTTCGATGTCTATCATAAAAAGCAAAATTCTAAAAAAACTTGCGGAATTGAAAAGGTCGTGTAATTGTCAATGATTTATAAACCGTTTACATAAATTTTTATGGCAATTTCAATGTTAAAACTTTAATAAAATAAAAATCGATTTTCTTTGTTCCTAAATCATTTGTAAGTATTTCCGAGGAAATAATTGCATAAAAAAAAGACATGTTGCCATGTCTTACTTCAGTCCTTCAATCAATTTATTATAGCTTGCTGTGATAGGCGGAAGGGAATGATCGACATTGGACATGTCTTTCGCACGGAGTTCTTCCACAAGCACACAGACATGATTATAGAGATCTTTCATGGAAAGATTTCCGCTCAGTCCTTTGAGTGAATGGGCAGCATTAAAAGCGGCATCCACATCCTTTGCTTCTAGAGCCTTCACGAGCTGAGCATAAGAGGTATCATCCTTAAAGCTTTTAAGGAAGTTTTCAAAAAGCTCACTGTTCCCCATAAAGCGATTCATAGCATCGTCATAATCAATTCCTAAAGACATTAAATATTCACGAGTCATTCTAGATCACCTCTTTCATAGAATAAATTATATCAAAAGTTTTTTAAAAATTTAAGTAAAACGAGTGGACATACAAAGAAAACATATGAAAAACGTAGGCATTTCGAAATATTCGGAGTTATTCATCTAAAATTAAGATGCATCTAAAATTGAGATTCGATTCATGGTTTGGACATAAATAAAGATTTGAATAAAATAAACATTTTCGAATATGTAGTGGTGACGAAATAGGTCGTAAACCTTGCATTTTCAAGGTGATGACATATAATAATCGTATATCGAACAAAGTGAGGGAGAGTGTTTATGACACTGACATCAGTAACTGCTTCACGAAAGAAAAGAAAGTTTTCAATGTCGCCTACAAAGTTATCGGCCTTAAGTTTCTTAGCCGTTATTTTTGTGGGTTCTATTTTGTTAACAATGCCATTTGCAAATAAAGGGCCAGTCAAGCCCTACATTGATAACTTATTCGTTTCCGTATCAGCAGTATGTGTAACGGGGCTGACCCCAATTACATTGATCGACACATATAATGTATTTGGTCAAGTTGTGGTAGCCTTGCTCATCCAGATCGGTGGGCTTGGATTTTTAACATTTTTATATTTCTTTTTTAACATTACCCGACGAAAGATCTCTTTAACGAATAAGATGGTCTTTCAGGAGGCTTTAAACCAGGATAACTTAAGACAGTTACCACGTATCTTAAAGACGATTTTTATTTATACGGGCACTGTTGAAGGGATCGCCGCCATTATCTGGGGCGTTGCTTTATATCCTAAATATGGTCTTGGTACAAGTATCTACTATGGCATCTGGCATGCCATCAGTGGTTTCTGTAATGCCGGGTTTGATTTATTAGGCAGTAATTCGTTGATCAATTATCAGAATAATTTCTTGATCAACTTCGTTGCCTGCGCAGAGATCATTCTTGGTGGGATCGGTTTCTTTGTCGTCTTAGATATTCATGATAAGATCAAACAAGAAAAAAGCCGTCGCTGCCAGTTTAGTATGAAACGCTTTTTACATTCCTTATCATTACATACTAAGATCGTTTTGATCATGACGGCAACGCTTTTAATTGGTGGCACAGTCTTCTTCTTGATCTTTGAATTCAACAATCCAAAGACGATCGGACATATGTCACTGCCTTGGAAAATTGGGACATCATTCTTCCAGTCGACAACGACAAGAACCGCTGGTTTTGCGACTGTCAGTATGTATGATTGTACAACAGCTTCAAAGATCTTAATGTCGATCTTGATGTTTATTGGTGGTTCACCAGCATCAACAGCCGGCGGGATCAAAACAGTCACATTTGCATTATGTGCTTTAATGGTTCTTTCCGTTTATCGTGGGAGCGATGAAGTTGTTTTCAAAGGAAGACGTATTAAAAAGAGAACGATCTTAAGAGCATTCTCAGTCTTCTTACTAGGTCTAACAGCTTGTGTATTAGGGATGATGATCATTTCCATTTCTGATCCAGATCTGTTATTACCAAACATTATGATGGAAGTCTTTAGTGCATTCGGAACTGTCGGACTTTCGGCATCTGTTACACCAACATTAAGTGTTGTTGGTAAATGTGTAATTATGATCTTAATGTATACAGGACGTATCGGTCCAGTCAGTCTGATTCTCTTATTTGCAAGAAAATCACAGAATAGAGCGAAAAAAGAAATTAGATATCCAGATGAAGATGTCATCGTAGGATAGGGAGGCATTATGGCAAAACAAACAAAACAGGTCGCTATCTTAGGCCTAGGTATATTTGGTTCAACATTATCAGAAACATTATCGAACTATGGCGTCGAAGTCTTAGCTGTCGATAATGATCCAACATGTGTAGAAAGAATTGCAGAATTCGTCACCAGAGCAGTCGTTGCCGACGTGACAGATAAAGATCAGCTATTAGAACTTGGTGTAGATCAGTTCGATTATGTTGTTGTATCTTTATCAAAGCACTTTGAAGAATCTGTGCTTTGTACAATGATCTTAAAGGAATTCGGTGTTCCTAATATCATCGTCAAGGCGCGTACAAAGCGTAAGAGCATGATCTTAGAAAAGGTTGGAGCAACACAGGTCATCAACGTGGAAAAAGATATGGCGCATAGAGTGGCCAAGAGATTACTTCGTCGTAGTATCGTCGACTTGATTGAATTAGATGATGAATATTCGATTGTTGAGATCAAAGCACCAAATTCATGGATCGGTCATACCTTACGTAACTTAAATGTGCGTACAGCTTACGGCATGAACATCATCGGCATCCGTTCAAAGAATCAGGAAAAGATGAACATGGATTTCTTAGCGGATTATCAAGTTTTACCAGGTGATCATTTCTTAGTTGTCGCTAAGACCAATGAAATTGAAGACTGGGATTATTTAACAAAAGATTAATCATTATGTGAGGCATTTTCATGGTGTCTCACTTTTTTGATATGAAGTCAGAGCTTGTAAAAGATACTTTTTAAAACAAATTGGAATAAAAAAGTCGAGTTAAACGCTTACATATTTATAAAATCTCTAAATATATTGAAAA